>DASVHB010000282.1:0-13644 GCA_036379195.1 Pirellulales bacterium | reverse complement strand
GACATTGTCGAGCGGGCGCATGCGCGCGGCCGCCGGGTGCGGTTCTGGGCCACGCCCGACACTCCGGCCATGTGGGGCGAGTTGGCGGCGGCCGAGGTCGATCTGATCAATACCGACCATCTGGCGGAACTGGAACAATTTCTTCGCAAACAATAGGAAACCTCTGATGAGCACCGGTGAACGCTCGTTGGCCGGCAGCGGCCCGCTGGACGATCTCGATCAATGGGAAGACGATCTGCGGCGGCGCTATCCCGAGCCGGCGTCCGGCGCGGCCCCGCCCGGAAGCCCGACGCGTAAGCGAGGGGACCAAACGCAGCATGCCGACCCGGCGTCTGACGGTGATAGTGCCAAACAGCCCGAGCAATTCCGCGACTACCGGGCCGAGGCTCGGCCACAGGTCAAAGAATTTTATCGGCTGCACCATCGCCATCAGACCGTCGATTTTGTACGGGCGAAGCGGACCGAGTATCTCTCGAATCTGGGACAGCGGCGGCGAATGGGCGTCTGGCAGGCGCTGGAGTTTCTCAACACGTTGGTCGACGATAGCGATCCCGACACTTCGCTGGCGCAGATTGAGCACTGCTTGCAAACTTCGGAAGCGATCCGCCGCGACGGCCATCCGCGCTGGTTTGTGCTGACCGGGCTGATTCACGATCTGGGCAAGATCTTGTGCTTGTTTGGCGAGCCGCAATGGGCGGTGGTCGGCGACACCTATCCGGTCGGCTGCGCTTGGAGCGAGCAGATCGTGTTTCACGAGTTTCTGGCCGACAATCCCGACCGCCACACGCCCGAATACCAAACGGGCTGCGGCATCTATTCGCCGGGCTGCGGGCTAGACAACGTGCTGATGTCGTGGGGCCACGACGAATACTTGTATCATGTGGTGCGCGACTATCTGCCGCCCGAGGCGCTCTACATGATCCGCTATCACTCGTTCTATCCGGGCCACCGCGACGGCGCCTACGAGCACTTGATGAACGACGCCGACCGCGACTATTTTCGTTGGGTGCGGGCATTCAATCCCTACGATCTTTACACCAAAAGCGCCGAGCGGCCCGACGTCGCCGCGCTACGGCCCTATTACGAAGAGCTGGTCGCCGAGTTTTTCCCGCCGACGCTGGCATGGTAAAGGGAAGCTGCGTAGCGGGTTATTCCTGTGTGGCCCCTAACTAAGCTGCGGAAACCTAGGTGGTGCAATACAGAACTTGTGGTGCCCAGAATGGCGCTTGTCGCGCACAAATCATCGATGCGTTGCGCAAGGTTCCTCGAAAAACCTCCGTGACCTGGAGACGGCTTTCGCCACGTTCGCGGCCTAGCAAAACTACTGCCGGCTAGTGGCCTTTCCCGGAAAAGTAATCAGCTGTGATCGCATCTTCACGTGCGGCCGCGATGATCCGCTCAAGATCCTGACGCCGACCGAGTGCATCGAGAATGTCAACAAAAGGGATTTCTCGCGACGATCCCCCAGGATCGTTTTTTTTCCACTCTGGAAGTCTGTGGGTCTCTTCCACCATCTCCCACTCGTCGAGGTCCTCATACCTCGTCGCGACCTCTTCCAACTTATTGCTGAGATACTTCGTTAGGTGGGAGACACCAGGGTCGGCAACCATTTCTAGGAAGTAGCGATCCTTCCGAATGAACCTTGCCCATTCAGGCGTGCCGATGTGTTGCCCGCGAATGAGTGACAGGACATCCTCAAGCACCGGCCCACGCTGCATCGCGATGACGCGACTGCCAGTGAGAGGCTTGCCGGACTCTTGGATTGCTTCGCGCTCGGCGATATAGAGAATCTTCAGCAACCGCATGTAGTTCATGCGGTGGCCAGGTTCGCGGCGCAGCAAAAACGCCACGGCCTGGATGGTCTTTCGTTCATCAAAGCGAAATGCACGAGTCATGGCCGCACCCTACTGTTGCCCCTTATTTGATGAGGCACTATAATTGCCGATGTAGGATACCGTGCCGATTAAACCGTCTGTATTGGAAGTGCTGGCGGTTCGCACGGTTGCAATTATTGTGTCTCGCGGAGGGGTCGGATTCCGCGAGACAAGGTTTTTCGGCCCGAACTCAGAAGCCCTCCTTGAAGGTATTCACGGAATTTTAGGGCAGCGCTGGCGGTCCGTCAAGTGGTTTTTGGAGGATCGCTATGTTCGATGCCGGGGACTGCTATTGGGCCACAATCAATCGGCACTGGTATTTCATTATCTCGGACCCGCGACAGAACCCGTCACAGATTGTCCAGGTCAATACCACCACGCTTATTCCCGACGCCGGCAGTCACGATCCCTACAATGACCGCTCGTGCATCCTGTACGCTGGTGAGCATCCGACGATCACGCACACGAGTTGCATCTATTATTGGGGCACCCAAATTGGTTCAATCAATGACTTGGCCAGGCGCCTTGAAAGGCATGAGATTAAGCCAGGCGATCCGGCAAGCCCGGAAATGCTGGAAAAGATGAGGCAGGGCGCGCTCATCACCGAGCACATCATTCCGCTTGCAGCCGATATCCTGATCGAACAGGGCCTCGTGTAGGCAGTAAGCGTTCTGTGGTTTGTGTAGGCCAGCGGAGAAGTTATTTACACCCCGCATTGTGCAGAGCGGGCATCGCCCACCTTGCGGATTGTGGTGGGCACTGCGCACACCACGACCAAGCTGCGATTAGCGATCGAACCACCGGATTAGCGATCAAACCACCGCTTGAGCGAGTGCAGCGTGGTGGCCCGGCCGGCTCGGGCGATCGACGTGGTGAGCGGGATTTCTTTGGGGCAAACCGCCACGCAGTTCTGGGCGTTGCCACACACCTGCAGGCCGCCTTCGGCCATCAGGGCGTCGAGCCGCTCGCCGGCATTGAGCTGCCCGGTGGGGTGCGTATTGAAGAGCATCACCTGGCTGATGGCATGCGCCCCGATAAAGCCGCGGTCGTATTCTTCGCGGCGCCGCGCGGCAAACTGTTCGTCGGTCTCGCTTTCCTCACGCTCCAATTCGATTTTCAAATACTGCGGGCACGCCTCCAGGCAGCAGCCGCAGCTCATGCACTGGCTCAGCGGATAGGCCTGCTGCTGGGCCTCGGGCGATTGTCGCGGACCGGCGCCCATGTCGTGGTAGCCATCGGCGGGAATCCAGGCCTTCATTTTTTGCAAGGCCCGAAACAGCCGCGAGCGGTCGACCACCAGGTCGCGGACGACGGGAAACTTGGTCATCGGGCGCAACTCGATTTCGCCCGGCGTCTCTTCGAGCAGCCGATCGACCAGCGCGGTGCAGGCTTGCCGCGTGTGGCCGTTGACCAGCATGGTGCAAGCGCCGCAGACCTCTTCCAGGCAGTTGCAGTCCCAGGCCACGGGCGCCGCCGGCGTACCGTCAGACGTGCGCGCTTGCGCGGCGATGCGCTGCAAGACGCTGATCACGTTCATGTCGTTTTCGCGCGTGACCGTGTAGCGCTGCCAATAGCTCGGTTCGCCCGGCGCGTCTTGCCGCAGCACGCGAACCGTGAAGGTCGCTGGGTGGGGGTGATGCCCGCCGGAGGCAGACTCGTGAACAGGCTCGTGCGCGTGGTCGATGGTCGTCGAGTGGCTCATGTCAATTTCCCCATTGGAGATAGCAATCCGGTGGCTGGGGCAGAGCCTCGGCGATGCCCCGGTTCGCCCCGCGCCCTAGCCCGGATTACTCATCAGCCCCGTAGTATGCCTCCCACGGTGGTCATACATCAAGCGCGAAGCGCAAGCGAGGCAAATTCATTGACGGGCCTCGCTAGCGCTTCGGGTTAGTGTGGGCTGATGAATAATCCGGGCTAGCGGTTTGCCTCATGGTAGCCCGACGCGTGAGCGAGGGGAAGCCGATATCAACCCTCGCAGACGCGTCGGGCTTCCGCGGACGCGGACCGTCGCGGGAGCTAAGCGTTGACCAGCTTGGCCTTTTTCTTGCGGGCCGGCGTTTTCTTGGCAGCCTCTTCGGTCTGCTCGGTGCGTCGCTCGCGCAGCCGCACCGCCTTGCCCACTCGGTCGCGTAAGAAATACAGCTTGGCCCGCCGCACAATACCCGACCGCTTGACTTCGATCTTGGCGATTCGCGGCGAGTGCAAGGGAAATTCGCGCTCGACCCCTTCGCCCTGCACGATGCGGCGGACGCGGAACATCGAGCGCGTGCCCGAGCCGCTGCGGCCGATGACCACGCCGTTGAAAATCTGAATGCGCTCTTTTTCGCCTTCGAGAATGCGCGTGTGTACGTCGACGGTGTCGCCGATTTTAAACTCGGGCACCTCCGTCTTGAGGTGCGGCTTCTCGACTTGGGCGAGAACTTGCTGGCTCATGGGTCATGGTCCTTTCAAGCTATGATGTTCGCTTTTCGGTTCGTTCTTGCGTGCGCCGCAGGCTCTGTTCGTGCCGCCAGCGGGCAATTTCCGGATGATTTCCACTCAATAATACTTCGGGCACCGTCAGGCCGCGAAACTCGCGCGGCCGCGTGTATTGCGCGCCTTCGAGCAACCGCCCATCGCCCGAAAACGAATCTTGTTTGTTGCTTCGTTCGTCTCCCAACACCCCCGGCACCAGCCGCAGCACCGCGTCGATCACGACCATCGCCGCGACTTCGCCGCCGTTGAGCACAAAGTCGCCGATGGAGATCTCTTGGGGCGAAAGGATCTCTTTAATTCGTTCGTCAAAACCCTCGTAACGTCCACACAATAAAATCAACCGCCGCTCGGTGGCCAGTTGCTCGACCACACTCTGATCGAGCCGGCGGCCTTGCGGCGACAGCATCATCAACCGCCCCGCTTCGGCATCTTGCCCCCGCACGGCCTCGACACACTCGACCACCGGCTTGACCATGAGCACCATGCCCGGTCCACCGCCATAAGGCCGGTCGTCGACGCTCTTGTGCCGATCGTCCGACCAATCGCGAATGTTGTGCAACCGCACCTCGACCAGGCCGCCATCGATGGCCCGCTTCAACAGGCTTTGGCCCAGATAGCCCGGAAACATCTCGGGAAACAGGGTCAGAACGTCGAAGCGCATGGCGAGGGCCCGCCGGCGGGCGGCTTATTCGGCGGCGGGTTCGGTGGCGGCTTCTCCTTCGGTGTTTTCGGGCGCTGGCTCGGCAGTGGCCTCGGGCTGGCTGGCGGCCTCGCCGGTTGCCTCAGCGGCACCTTCGGCGGGCGGCGCGGCGGCGCCCTTGGGCGGCGGCACGTACACCGGCTCGGGCGCGGGTGGCACCTCCTTGGGCATGGCCAACCGCTCGCGGGCGGCCTGCTGGGCGTCCACGCGGATACCCTCGGGCCCATACTTCTTAATAAATACCTTCACGTTGTCGCTCGGCTGGGCGCCCACGCTCAGCCAATACTTGAGCCGCTCGTTATTGAGCGTCACGCGCGCGTCGGTGTCGGCGATCATCGGATCGTAGGTGCCGAGTTCCTCGAGCACTTTGCCGTCTCGCGGACTACGCGAATCGGTCGCGCAAATCCGGAAGAAGGGCCGGTGCTTGCGGCCCATTTTTTTCATGCGAATCTTGACTGACACGTAAGTCTCCGGGGGAGTGGTTGGTGTGGCTGGTGGCTAGTGGCTGGTGGCTGGCGTTCTCTCTCTGGCCTCCGATCTCTGGCCTCCGACCTCTTCTCTATCGCTGCTTCTTGGCCCGCTGCCGCTTGCGGGCTTCTTTCTCACGCTGCTTGCGTAGCTTGTTTCGTTCTTCGGTGGTCAGGCGCTTGCCGGTGCCTACTTTTTGCTTGCTGAGCATGCCGCCCGGGTCGAGCATCCCCTTCTTCTGCAGGTTTTGCACTTCGCGCATGCGCTCGCGCATGCCCATGCCCGAGATGCGCTTCATCACGTCGGCAATACCGTCAAACTGCTTGACGAGCTGGCTGATCTCGGCGGGATCGACGCCGGCGCCCGCCGCGATGCGCCGTCGCCGGCTGGCGTCGATGGTGCGGGTGGGGTTGCGGCGCTCGTCGGGCGTCATCGAGTCGATGATGCCGCAGAGCCGGTTCATGTCGCCCTCGGCATCGATGTCGCCCATCATGTCTTTCATGGCGCCCATGCCGGGAATCAGGCCCATCAGCTTATTCAACGGCCCCATGCGGCGGGTCTGGGTAATCATGTTGCGGAAGTCTTCGAGCGTGAACTCGCCTTTGCGGGTCCGCTCTTCGAGCCGCTGCATCTCTTCCTGGTCGATCTTCTGCTGCGCCTGCTCGACCAGCGACACAATGTCGCCCATGCCCAGAATGCGACCGGCCATCCGCTCGGGATGAAACTCTTCGAGCGCGTCGAGATGCTCGCCCACGCCCATGAACTTGATGGGCACGCCGGTGACCTGCTTGACGCTCAACGCCGCTCCGCCGCGGGCGTCGCCATCGAGCTTGGTCATGATGACGCCGTCGAGCTCCAGCGCCTCGTTAAATGCCTTGGCGCTGTTGACGGCGTCTTGGCCCGTCATGGCGTCGACCACCAAGTAGACCTGCTCGGGTTCCACACGTCGGTCGATGCGCTTGAGCTGATCCATCAACTCATCGTCGATGTGCAGCCGCCCGGCGGTGTCGAGAATGACCACTTGGGCGCCGATCTCGCGCGCGTGCCGCGTGGCGTTCTGGCAGATGGCCACGGGATCGGCGGCGCCCGCCTCGGCATAGACGGGCAGGCCAAGCTGCTGGCCGATCACCTGCAACTGTTCGACGGCGGCGGGCCGCTGCAAGTCGGCGGCCACGAGCAAGGGCTTGCGCCCCCGCGATTGAATCAGCCGGCCGAGCTTGCCGCAGGTGGTCGTTTTGCCCGAGCCTTGCAGACCGCAGAGCATGAGCACCGTCACGTCGCCGCGCAGGTGCAGCGAGTGATCGACGGGGCCCATCAGGTTAATGAGCTCCTGATGGACGATGCCGACCACTTGCTGCTCGGGCCGCAGCGAGCGGAGCACCTGTTCGCCCACCGCCTGCTCGGTGACGCGGTCCATAAACTCTTTGACGACGTCGATGCTGACGTCGGCTTCGAGCAGGGCCTGGCGGACCAACTGCAAGCCGTCGCGCATGTTGGCCTCGGTCAACCGGGCTTTGCCGGTTAACGTGCGAAATGCCGAATGCAGACCTTCTTGCAGCGAGTCGAACATAGCGGTGCGGGTGTCAGGCGCGGAAGGGGCCGCCGCCTCTCAATAGCCAAAAGCGCCAAGCCGCGCATTTTAGCACCAATTGGAGGCTGCTGGCAACCCGGTGATGCGAACCGGGCTGGCACAAAACTCGCCAGCCGATTAAACTTCCGCTCGTCTGGCGCCGCTTCTTGCCGCGCCATCCGTGCGAACTCATCAGGAGGCGAAAGAACGTGTCGAAGCCCGCAAACAGCCCCCTCTTGGCGGTGGTCTCGATTCTCTTGGCGATCGGCGCGGCAGCGCAGGCCGCTCCCCCCAGCGAGACCCTGTTGCCCGCCTCGACCACGGGTTACGTCTCCATTCCCAGCGTCAAAGACCTGCTCGACGCCTGGCGGCAGACGCAAATTGGCCGGCTGCTTGACGACCCGATTATGCAGCCATTTGCGGAAGATCTGCGGCGGCAGCTAAAAGAAAAGTGGTCACAGTCGCATGCGTGGCTGGGGCTGTCGATCGAAGACCTCGAAAAGCTGGCCGGCGGTGAGTTGGCCCTGGCCGTGGTTCGGCCCAAGGACGACGACCGGGCCGCCGTGGCGGTGCTGGCCGATGTGAAAGGCAAAGAGCAAGACGCAGAGGCGATTCTGGCCAAGTTGGCGGCCAACCTGGAGAAGCAGGGTGCAAAGCGGTCGGAAGCCACGCACCACGGCATCAAGTTTACGATTTACCAATCGCCTCCGCGGCGAGGCCAAGACGAGCCGTTGCATGCGGCGTATTTCATCCACGAGGGGCTGTTCGTGGCTAGCGACCAAGTGCCCTTGGCCACCGACATCGCCGGCCGGTTGACACAGCCGAAAAAAGACACGCTGGCCAGCGTGCCCGCCTATCAGGCCGTGATGGACCGCTGTAAAAAGGGCCAGCCGCGCATCGAGCCGCAAGTGCGGTGGTTTATCGATCCCATCGGGCTGGCCGAGTCGTTCCGCAGTTGGCAGGAGCATCGCCGCAAAGGCGCCACCGACTATGTAAAGATTGCCAAGAATCAAGGGTTTGGTGCGGTGCGCGGCGCCGGCGGCCTGGCGAACTTGTCGGGCGGTCAATACGACCTGTTGCATCGCACCTACGTGTATGCCCCGCCTCCTTACGAGTTGGCGATGCGGATGATGGTGTTTCCTAACGGCGGCGATTTCGCGCCTCAGCCCTGGGCGCCTCGGAACCTGTCGAGCTACATGTCGTTCCAGTGCGATATCGTCAACGCCTTTGACCACGTCGATACGCTGTTTGACGAGATCTATGGAGATACCGGCGTTTGGCAAGACACGCTGGACAGCATCAAGAACGACACGCAGATCGATCTGCGCCGCGACCTGATCGTGCATCTGGGCCAACGATTGAGCGTGATTACCGACTACGAAACGCCGATCACGCCTACCAGCCAGCGGCGCTTGCTGGCCATCGAGGCGAAAAACCCCAAGGCCCTGGCCGAGGCGATCGAACGCTCGATGCGCGACGACGAACGCGCCAAGAAGCGTAAGATTGGCGACTCGATCGTGTGGGAAATCCTGCCCGAAGAGATGGAGACGCCGGACCTAAACATTGAAGATTTCGAGGCCGCCACCGAGCCGGCCGACTCGGATGACGATGCGGGCGGCCGACAAGTCGACCTGACGCGCTCGGCGGTGACGGTGGCCCATGGCTACCTGCTGGTGTCGTCGCACGTCGCCTTGCTAGAAAAAGTGCTGGAGAACATCGGTCCCGGCGACCAGTTGACCGGCGACGGCGACTTCCAGCGCGTGCTGGCCGAGTTTGAGCAGCTTGGCGCCAAGGAGACCTCGGCCCAGGGTTATGCGCGGAGCGATCAGCAATACCGCGTCACCTATGAGCTGTTCCGCCAGGGCAAAATGCCCGAGGCCGATACCTTCCTGGGCCATTTCCTCAACTTCTTGCTGGGCGAAGAGAAGGAAGGCGAGTCGCGCAAGCCCCGGCTCGACGGCAGCAAGCTGCCGGAGTATCAGCGGGTGCAAAAGTTCTTTGGTCCGGCGGGCAGCTTTGCCACTAGCGAAGCCAACGGCTGGTATCTGGTGGGCTTTATGCTCGACAGCCAGAAGCCCATCGCCAACAAGGCCGACGACCGCCAGACGACGAAGAAGTAAGCCATGCTCGTAGCGTAAGCGAGGCTAAGTCCAGTTCTCGTCCTCGCTTACGCTTCGGGTACTCGCTTACGCTTCGGGTTGGTGTGGCCGGGTGCGCATTGCGGGTTAGGACACCACCCAACTCATGGCGGGCCTGGGCCGCGCGCCCGCTCATCTTCCTATGCGCGATCGACCTACGCGCGATCGACGCGGAAGGGCGACAGATCGATGCCAGGTGATTCGCCGCGAATCAGCCGAGCCATGACCACCGCGGTGGCGGGCGACAGGTGCAGGCCGCCACGGAAGTGCCCGGCGGCCACGTAGGCGTTTTCCACGCTCGGCAGCTTGCCCAAATAAGGTAAGCCGTCGCCAGTACCGGGCCGCAGCCCCGCCCAGCACTGCTCGATCGAGAGGTTGCCCAGCGCAGGCGCCAGGCCGACCGCGAATTTCAACAGCCCGGCAATCGCCTCGGCGGTTGTTCGCTTGTCGAAACCGGCGTCTTCTTCGGTCGAGCCAACCAGCACTCGCCCATCGGGCCGCGGCACCAGATAGCGCCTTCCCTCGTTGATCACCGCGCGAAGGCACGGATGCGCGGGGCCGAGCAGCACCATTTGCCCGCGGACAGGTCGGACGGCCACCTCGACGCCCAGCCGCGCCAGCAGCGATTTCGTCCAGGGTCCGCCGGTTACGCAGACCCATGAGGCCGACATGGCGCCCGCCGAAGTGACCACCTCGGTGAGGCGTCCCTGGCGAACGATAAAATCTTCCACGGCTACGCCAGCACAAACTTCGACACCGCGCAGCGCACACCCAGCCGACAGCGCTTTGAGATGCCGCGGATTGCGGAGCTGGGCTTCTTCGGGCAGCCACCAGGCGGCCCTGACGGCATCGCCGCGCACCAGCGCCGGTTCGCGGTCGGCCAAGGCATGCGCATCGAGCGGTTCGGCGACCACCCCGCGTTGGCGCCATTGATCGGCTTGGCGGCGAAGTTCGGCGACTTCGTTCTCTTCGCGGGCCAGGTAGATTCCGCCGCATCGGCGGAAGCCATTGTCGACGCCCGTCTGTTCACGAAGTTCCGCCGACCAGATGGGGTAAAGCTGATCGCTGAGGCGCGCCAGTTCGTGATGGGCGTCGGTGGACGGCTGTCGGCCAGCGGGGGGCAGAATGCCCGCCCCCGCCCAACTGGCCTCGCGTCCCGGCTGGCCCCGTTCGATCAACCGCACGCGCCAACCGGCGCCGGCCAGCTCGTAGGCCAGCGAAAGGCCAATGACCCCCCCTCCTACGATGATCGCGTCAGCCCGCATGCCTCCAGTTTACTGCCGGACCAGCAGAGGCGGAACCCGCCAAAAGGTTGCCTGACCTTAAAACTGCAGCATTCGTCGGTACTCTTGCACGCGCCGATCCAAGTCGTCGCGGTCAATCCGCTTCATCCGTTCTAAACTAAAATCTTCGACGCAGAAGCTGGCCGCCACTGTGCCATAGGCCAAGGCCGTTTTCAGGCTCGACGCGCTGAGCTCGCCGCACTCGGCCAGATATCCCATCATGCCGCCGGCAAACGTGTCGCCCGCCCCAGTCGGATCAACCACGCTGGGCGTGGGGTAGGCGGGCAACACAAACCGATCGTCGCCGCCGAAAAACATCGCCCCGTGCTCGCCTTTTTTAATGACCACAAACTTCGGCCCCAGCTCGCGCACTCGCTCGCCGGCACGCACCAGGTTTTCTTCATCGGTCAGCAGCCGCGCCTCGCTGTCATTGAGCACCACGCCGTCGATCCGCCGCAACAGCGCCAGCAGCTCGTCGCGCTGGAGGTTGATCCACAGGTCCATCGTGTCGGCCACACGCAGCACCGCCTCGGGCGTCTGTTCCAACACTCCCAACTGCAACCGCGGAGAGCCGTTGGCCAAGAATACATAGCGGGCCTTGCGGCTGGCGTCGGGCAGCTTGGGATCGAAATCGCCGAAGACATTCAGATGTACCTCGAGCGTTTCGCGGTCGTTCATGTTGGGCAGGTACTTGCCGCGCCAGCGAAACGTCTTGGCCCCGGGCACCACTTCGAGTCCGGCGGTATCGATTCGCCGCGCTCGCAGCAAGGCGGTATGCTCGTCGGGCCAGTCGTCGCCCACCGCGCCCACCAACTGCACGGGCGTAAAGAAGCTGGCCGCATACGAGAAATAAACCGCCGAGCCGCCCAACACGTCGTCACGCCGCGTCGCGGGCGTCTCGACGCTGTCTAAAGCCACAGAGCCTACGACCAAAAGGGGCATGTTCAATTCTAAACAGTCAAGAGTCGCGAATTGGCGTTGACGTTGGCCGTTAGCTCGTACCGGATGTCAGTCATCATTAGCGTACAAATTACAGGCGGAACAGGCCAGTGGCACATGCCGCCTGCGCCGGCTAAATGACCTTGCACGATCATGGGAACACGGAACGCCACAGAGGGCGTTCCCTACAGATTGCTGGCTTCCCATGATCGTGCAAGGTCATTTTAGTTAAGGCTTGATCGAATGCGAAACTCCTGGAAGCTGCATCAGATTGAACGAAAGGATCCGCCTCCATTGGCTATCGTACAGATTGGCATTGATGCCATGCACCGGAATCGCCGGAAGCCATATATCGGGTTTGAGCGGAAGCAATGCTTGCAGCGATTGCCGATATGCGCGAGCCGCGCTGGCCGATCCGTCGAATGCCTTCTCCAACGCTTGATGCTCAGCCTGGCTGCCCTGAATGGGCATGCGTCCGCTCGCCAGCACTCGTTTGCCGTGCCACGAAAATTGATAGGCCACAGCCGCCGGATGCAAATCGGCAAGCGGCACGACCGTCGCATCGAGCCAACCGGTTCTGGTTAACTCGTCGGCCTTGATCGGCTGGGCGTCGGGGCAACGGCGCCCGACTTGGTCGATGCCGGCCGCCGAACAAACCACGCCGCAGCCCGTGGCCTCGATCAGCGCCGGCAACCCCGCCAGAGCTTCGTCTGAACACGAGGTGAGCAGGACGGCGGTCAGCGGCCGTTCGCTCAGGCCTCGTTCGCGCAGCCGCGACTCCAACCAGGCGGGCAGGCCCGGGCCGCCTGGCGCGTCCAGCAGCAGCAACTGCGATCCGGTATCGAGCAGATACGCCGCGCAGTCTTCCAGGTCGCCCAGATAATGTAGTCCGGGCAGGATCTCTTTCGGCCGGCCGTCGAGAAAATCGGCGCCGTCGGTACGATACCTGTGATTCAGGGTTTCCAGCTCTCGAATGCCGCGGTCGAGCATCTGGCGCCATTGGCCAAGCGTCAGTCGCGGGCTTTGCGGTACACGATCTTCGCGCGGATGCCCTGGTAACAACAGGTCGGGCGCGGGCAACTCGCGCAACGCGCGGAGCGACCTCAGATAGGCCTGGCTGTCGCCGCGATACTGCGGCGACAGATAGGCCGAATAGGTGCCGGTACCTCCGCTCAGCGACATCAACGTATCGCCGGCAAACAGCATCTGCTGGCCATCGCGGTGGACCAGGTAGCAGACGCTGCCAGGTGTGTGGCCGGGCGTGGCCAGTACTTTGACGATCGTTTCGCCAAAGTCGAGCGTTTCGCCGCCGCTGAGTTCGACGTCAACGTCGGTCGGATGCACGACGACCTCGGGCATGTCAAACTTCGAGAAGATCGCCGTCCATGGTCCTCCCTCACGCAACGCACGTGCGTCTGCCTTGCCGGCGTAAATCTTAGCGCCGCTCTTATGCCGCAAGGGCATGGCGCCCAGCGTATGATCGCCGTGCGCATGCGTCAGCAAGATAGCCCGAATCTTTGTCACATCGAGACCCAAATCGGCGAGCCCTTGGCAAAGAAGCTCGTGCTCCGTATCGAGGCCGGCATCGATGAGCAGCAAACCGTCGGTCAACTCGATCACATAAACCGCCGAGGGGAGCAGATGCCCGAGCATGTGCACCCCCGGCGTCACGGTTACGACCCGCGGCGCGAGAAGCGGCTCGAACCGTGTCGCCGGGGCGGGCGTAGGCCGCTTTCCGACCAGAAACACCTGATAACCGCTGAAGGCGCCCAGCACGCACAGCACCGCGGCGCCCATGGCCAGCCGCTTCGGTCCGCGGGCGATCATTCCGCCGGCTCCGTGACTTCGTGCAAGCGATCGATGGCCGGCGCGCGGATCGTTTGCCGAATACCGCTGGGCCAACGGATTTCGAGACGGTCGACCTGGGTCTGGTCGCCCAGGCCAAAGTGCAAGGTTTTTGACGACTGCGATAGATACCCTCCGGTGGCTTGCACCTGCCGAACCATCTGCCGATCGCCAAAGTGCAGCCAGGCCACGGCGCCGATCGCATCACGATTGCTCTTGGTTCCACGCAATCGAAACGCCACGAAATGCCGCGGCGGAAACTGGTTTTTGAAATAATACGGATGGTCGTTGAAGTTGTTTACCATCAGCTCCAGTCGACCGTCGCCATCGAAGTCGGCGGTCGCGGCGCAGC
>DASVHB010000281.1:0-3448 GCA_036379195.1 Pirellulales bacterium | reverse complement strand
TGCATTCTGCCGCGGCGTGATGACATCATGCGGCGTGCCGCCGCCATCCGCCGTCGTTGGTCGGATCGCGAGCGGCGCGAACGAGCCGGGCTGGCCGAACAATTGCAGTGCTGGCTGGTGGCCTCGGTCGTATCCGCCGCGTATCCATCGCCAGCGCTTGCCTACGTGCCGGTGCGGTAGGCGAGCCGGTGAATCAACTTGCCCGAGGGGACTATGAATCCACAACTCAAGACGACAAGCGTCGAACGATCAGGGCGGACGATGATCGTCACGCCTAATGCCAATCTCGGTGAGCTGGAATTCGACCAATTCGAGCCGGAGGCGCTTGAGGTTTTCCGGCAGTTCGAGCGATCCGACGCGAGCCGGCTCATCGTCGATTTGCAGCATGCCGAGCTACTTGGCTCGTCCACGGTCGGCTGGCTGCTGGAGTTGCGGCGGCTGGCGCATTCGCGTGGCGGGCAGATGGCACTCTGCGGTCTCTCCCCGACCGCCCGCGAAGTGCTCGAAGTGACACGGCTTACCGATCATTGGTCCATCTATGAATCGCGCGATGACGCGACGGGCGTCGAAGATCCGGCGATCGTGGTATCATAAACCTTGCCTTCGATGTGGCTCCCTACGACGCCCGAAAACTGACCCACAGCCGGCCCGCTCACCCGCCGCGGTGCGCGGCCAGGATCTACCGCACGACTTCTAGTTCGGGAGAATAGAACGAAGCCATGAACGTTTCGTTCGAGAAAAAGGTCAGGACCGCTGGCAATGGGCAATCAGAGGCATCGCGGCCAAGACCCGCCAACCGGGAACCCGCCCGGCCGCCGCGCAACTCCGCGGTACAAACCGGCATCTGCTTGATGTGCCTTCTTGCCGGGTGGTTACTGGGGCGCTCGCCGGCTTCGTGGTATTTGTTCGTCGCGGCCTACCTTGCCGGAGGCGCCGCTAGCTTGCTGGCCGCAATCAGGTCGTTGGCCCATCGGCAGTTGACCGTCGATCTTTTGATGATTCTGGCGGCCATCGGAGCCGCCGTACTCGGCGAGTGGGCGGAAGGCGGCGTGCTGCTGTTTCTCTTTTCGCTGAGCAACACTCTCGAATCGTATGCCACCTATCGCACCAAGCATACGATTGAATCGCTCGTGCGCTTAAGGCCCAACGAAGCTGCGGTGTTGCGCGACGACAAAGAACTGCGCGTCGACATCAAAACCCTCTCGATCGGCGATCTGGTGCGCATCCGCCCCGGCGAACACATTCCCGTCGATGGCGAGGTCGTCGAGGGCGAGACGTGGACCAACGAAGCCACCATTACCGGCGAAAGCGAGCCAGTGGTCAAACAGCCGGGTGCGGCGGTGTTTGCCGGCACCATCAATGGGCACGGCACCGTGCTCGTGCGCACGACAAAACTGGCCGCCGACAGCATGCTCGAACGGATCGTCAACCTGGTCCACGAGGCACAGGAGCAAAAGAATCCCACGCAGCAACTCATCGAACGATGGCGACAACTGTATGTGCTGGGGGTGTTGCTTGGGGCCGCCATCGTGTTCGTCGGCGCGCTGCTGCTCCATACCCGCGATGTTCACCATGCGTTTTACCACGCGATGGTGCTCTTGGTGGTGGCGTCGCCTTGCGCCGTGGTCATTGGTTCGCCCGCCGTGGTGTTGTCGGCCATCGCCCGGGCCGCGCAATTGGGCGTGCTCTTCAAAGGTGGTCGCCATCTCGAAGCCTTGGGTAACGTCGACATGGTGGCCTTCGACAAGACCGGCACGATTACGGTCGGCAGACCCGCCGTCAGCGCCGTTTGGGTTCCGGAGCATGCGTCTGCCGACCGAATGCTGCAGTTGGCCGCCGCCGTCGAGCACCACAGCGAGCATCACCTGGCTGCCGCGGTCGTCGATGAGGCCGCGCGCCGTTCGATGGCTTTGCCCGAAGTTACTGAGTTTGAGAGTCATGTGGGGTCGGGCGTTCACGCGCACGTCGACGGTTCCTGGGTGGGCGTCGGCCGCGAAAGTCTGTTTGCCGCGCATGGCGTTGCCGTGCCCGCGGACGGCTTGGAGGCGGCCCAGCGACTCCGCCGCGAAGGGCAAACGGTGCTTATCACGATCGCGCCTCAGGCGGGCATTACGGGCGTGATTGGGCTGAGCGATCGCATTCGGCCGGACACCGCCCAAGCCTTGGCGGCCCTCAAACAAATGGGGGTTCGCTCTCACGTCATCTTGACCGGAGATCACGAGCAGGTGGCCCGCAGGGTTTCCGAGGCGGTGGGCGCCGACGGGTTCCGAGCTGGATTGTTGCCCGAGCAAAAAGTGATCGAGCTTCGTCGTATGATCGAGGCGGGACATTGCGTGGCGATGGTGGGCGACGGCGTGAACGACGCTCCGGCGCTGGCCATCGCCGACGTCGGCATCGCCATGGGCGGCGCGGGCACTGACGTCGCCCTGGAAGTGGCCGACGTGGTCTTAATGCGCGACGATCTCAAGGCCCTACCGTTGGCCATCTGGATCAGTCGGCAGGCGAACCGACGTATTCGGCAGAACATGATCTTCGCGTTGGGTATGATTGGCGTTCTGGTGCTGTGCAGCTTTATGAACCTGCCCTTATGGCTGGGCGTCGTCGGCCATGAAGGCAGCACCGTGCTGGTGGTGTTGAACGGGCTGCGGTTATTGGTCGAAAAGCCGAAACTGCGGTAAGTCGCCCTAACGGCCGCCGATGCCAATGGAGGATCCGCCGGCATTGATGCCCACGCCACTGGCGCCGCCGAGCGAGCCGCGCGTGCCGCTGAGCCCCGGCACGGCGGCCATTCCCCCGTTGCTGCCAAACAGCGAGCTGCCCAGGCCTTCGCCCGTCACCGCGGTGTCCAGACTACCGCCCGCGCCGATCGGACTGAGGCCGCCTGCGGCTTGCGAAGTGCCGCCGCGGTAACCCGGAAGCGCCGAGCGACCGGGAAATGTGCCCTGGCCGGGCAGCCGCCCGCCGCTCACCGCGCCGGCATTCGTGCCCAGGTCGCCGATACTGCCCAGACCTGGATTCGTCCAGCCGCCTCCGAGCACTCCATTCATGCCGCTCGCTTCATAGTCGCCGCCCAGACCATAGGAGCCGCCTCCGCCCAAACCCATCGCGCCGTAGCCGACGGCGCCGCCAGCCCACCGTTTGGCTAGTTCGGAGTCGTAGTCGATCCAACGGCGGCCGTTGAAGAATGCCCACCGCCGCTCGGGCGTCCAGTACCACCAATATCCGTTGTAGTATTCGTACCGCCAGCGGTTTTCAGGCCGGCCGACCCGGCGATCCGGCGACGCCCGCCGAGTGCCGCGAATCACGCTGCGCGACGTCATGTGTCGACCGCTCGTAGCGGCCTTCGGTCGATGTTCGCGGGGGTGGCGTGATGGCGTCGTAAAATCATCGGTGTCGTCGTTGTCGTTCTTCGTAGCGGAGTCTGCGGCATCCTTAGTCGTCACTTGGG
>DASVHB010000280.1:0-2182 GCA_036379195.1 Pirellulales bacterium | reverse complement strand
CGTGATGACCTCGACGATCTCTTCGGGCTTCACGACTTTGCCGCCGTGCGGGGCGCCGTCGGTGAGAAAAAAAACGGCTTCAGTGTCGTAATCGAAGGCGGCCTCCAGCGCGTCGTACGACGCGGTCGAGTTGCCCAAGTCTTGCCGCTCGACAAAGCCCGCCGCGCGCTGCTTGTTCTCGCCAGAGGCCACCACCAGTTTTCGTTGCCACGGGACCACGCGAGAATTAAAAGCCAGCACGCCGAAATAAACTCCCTCGGGCAGGCGGTCGATGGCGGCGGTCAGCTCGCGCTTGGCTGCCACGATCCGCCCGTCGCGCAGCATGCTTCTCGATGTGTCGAGCACGAACACCACGCGGGCGGCGTAGATGGGCATGCCGTAGTAGCTCGACTTCGAGGGCGGGGCGGCGGTTCGATTGGCGGCCATTTCGGCAATGCCTGGAAAATCGAAATCGTCTTGGTGTTGTTTCCACCACTCGGTCCAACGTTCGGCATCGAGCTCGAAATGTTCGCCGCTGACCTCGGTGAGGCGGCGGACGATGTCGCCCCTTACTTCGCCTTTAACCTTGGGCAGCAAACTCACCAGGGCGTCGATCGCATCGACCGAGCGGATTTTGGCCATCGCCTGCACCACCGAGCGGCGCACGGCGAACTGATCGCCAAAAATCGGCCGCTGCGAGATTTTGACCAGCGTGGCCAAGCTGGTCTCGCCCGCTTCGGCGCCCAAGGCGTCGGCCAGCGACACCACCAGCAGCAGGCCGCCTTTGGGTTGTTTGACCGCGGCGTCGAGCAACTCGAACGCCCGATCGAGCGTGCCGGCCTCGTCGGATGCCAACGCGACCGAGAGCATGGTGCCGGTCGAATCGCGCCGGGCGCCGCGCTTGATGTCTTTTTCGACGCTGTTCATCAGCGCGGTGGTGACCTCTTCCGCGTTTTTGTAGCTCAGCAGCGTCTCGTAGGCCGCCTCGCGAACGTCGTCAAAGTCGCTGGCCAGGCCCTGATCGATGAGCAAGCGAGCGGCGTCGGGCGTGGGATGATCGGCCAACCGCCGCACCGCCGCCGTGCGCACCTCGGGGCTTTTGTTTCGCATTTGTTGCAAGACGCTGCGCTGCACCTGCCGGAAGGCTTTTTCTTTAACGGGATCGGCCTTCGCTTTCGGCTCTTTCGACCGCGCGTTGCGAGACCGGCTCGTCTTCGGTTTGTCGGCGGGGGCTTCCTCGCTCGGTCCGTCCTCCGCGGCCTCGCCCACTGGTGCTTCTTTGTCGACTTCGTCGAATGGGGCGCCTCGTTGCCGCGCCGCCCGAGCCGTTCGTTGCCGCTCAGCCGACCAAAGTAGGGTCGATGTCAGCAACACAGCGAGCAAGATCACCGGCCGAAACGATGAAAAGCCAGGCACGGTAGACTCCCTCCGCGGCGACGCAAAAAGATCCAGGGCAAAAACTAATCGCGCGGCGATGTTTCGCCGCCGTTACCATTATTGTCCGGCTGCCGAGAGAAGCTGTCAACGAAACGGTAAAACCGGTGGTGTCCTAATAGTGAGTTGGTGACGGCGATGAGACACTGACCCGAAGCGTTAGCAAGGCAAAAAACGGCTATTTCCTCGCTGACGCTTCGGGTTAGTGTGGCAACCAACTCACTATTAGGACACTACCATAAAGCCTTCCGGGCGCCTGGCAGGCGATGCGCAAGCGAGGACGCTTACACTACGGCTCCCCGAATGCCGACCCCCGAATCCCGACCCCTGCTACTGATCGACCCGCCGGTACTCGCCGTAATTGCTTTCGGCCAGCACACGCAGAAAGGTGTCGAACGGATTGATCAGTCCGGGCAGACCCACGCCGATGCCGATCGAGTTGATCGTCAGCCGCCGAGTGCGGTTCATCTCGGTCAAGAGAGTAATAATTTGCAACGGATCGTTGATGGTGCCGCCGGCCGGCTCGCCGTCGGTCAAGAAGTAAATCGACTCGGTGTCGAAATCGAATGCCGCGTTCAAGGCGTCGTACGATGCCGTGGCCGGGCCCAAGCTGCGCGACAACACCCACGCCACCGCCTCGGCTTTGTTCTCGTCGGAGGCCAGCAGCAAGTCTTTCGACCAGGGCGTCACGGCGATATCGAACGCCAGCACGCTGAACTTCACGCGATCGGGCAACGACAGAATGGCGCTGGTCAGCTCGCGTTTGGCG
>DASVHB010000279.1:0-8208 GCA_036379195.1 Pirellulales bacterium | reverse complement strand
AGGCATGAGCAGGGCAAAGAAATCTGTTTAGCAACCAGCGGCGGCTCGCTTGATTGCCGGCGCTTGCTCTTCTATCTTGGCTTTTGCCCGGTGGAACGGAGTTGGGCTCTGCAGGGACGCAACCCAACAAGGGATAGCCGGGTCAGGGCGGGGAAATACCCGCGGCCCTGGCGGATTCCATGTTTCCGGATGAGAGATACTCCGCGTTCGCTAGATGGTTTTTGTTTCCATTGTCACTAACGTTGCCCTGCGTTTTGTTGCTCATTCCCGCTTGCTGGTTCTCCAGCAAGTTGGCGCAGAGTTTTTGCGGCAGGCTGCCACCAAACGAGCTGGCGGATGCCGAGCCGATAAGGTTTGATCGACCGCGGGACAACAACGCTGATGGCGACGAGGGCTAAGCAGCTAGTGGACCGCAAAAAAGTCAGACTGGGCCATAATCCGCCGACCCTTGCCAGTGACGCCTGGCGATATCAGAATGTTAGCGAACGACAACCTCTGCCTCGCTGACGCTTCGGGTTGGTGTAAGATCAAGCGCGCGCCGCTGGGCCAGCCGATTGAAGCCCAAATTCGTCGCAGCCGGGGCATCGCCAAGGCTCTGCCCCAGCCACCGGTCGGCAGCAAAGAAAAGTTATTCCGCATTCCGAACTCCGCATTCCGCATTTTAAGACATGCCAAGCTGCGTTCTCGCCTATTCGGGCGGTCTCGATACCTCGGTCATCCTGGGCTGGCTGCAAGACCAGGGATACCAGGTGCATGCCGTCTACGTCGATCTCGGTCAGCCCTGCGAAGACCGTCAGGCCATTTTGGACAAGGCCAAACGCTGCGGAGCCGAATCGGCCCGCATCGTCGATGTGCAGGAAGAGCTCTGCCGCGATTTCGCCTTCCCGGTTTTGCAGTGGCAAGCCAAGTATGAGGGCGTGTATCTGCTGGGCACGTCGATCGCCCGGCCGCTGATCGCCAAAGCGTGCCTGCGGGTGGGCCGCGAGGTGGGGGCAGACGCCTTCGCTCATGGTGCCACCGGCAAAGGCAACGATCAGTGCCGCTTTCAGCTTGCCGCCGAGGCGCTGGAGCCGGCGGTCGAAGTCATCGCCCCCTGGCGACGAGAAGATTTTCGCCGGCTCTTCCCGGGCCGCAAAGAAATGATCGCCTATTGCGAGGACAAACAAATCCCTGTCAAAGCTTCGGCGGCAAAGCCCTACAGCTCTGACGAAAACTGCCTACACATCAGCTATGAGGCGGGGCGGCTGGAAGACCTCACAGTCAACGGCGTCGAACTGGTCGAGTTCGGCATGACCGTGTCGCCGCGGCAAGCCCCCGACCAGGTCGAGCCGGTCACCATCGGCTTCGAGTCGGGCGTGCCGGTGGCGGTCAACGGAAAGAAGCTCTCGCCGTTTCAGGTAGTGCGCGAGCTGAACGCCATCGGCGGGCGGAACGGAGTCGGGCGAGTCGATGTGGTCGAAAACCGCTTTGTCGGCATGAAAAGCCGTGGCGTATACGAAGCGCCGGGCATGACCGTGCTGTACGAGGCCCATCGGCTGATCGAGCAGCTTACGCTCGATCGCGACCTGATGCACCTGCGAGACCGGCTGGCGCCCGAGGTGGCCGAAATGGTCTACTATGGCTTCTGGTATCACGCCAAGTTCGACGCCCTGCTGGCTTTGATTCGCGAGGCACAACGGCCGGTGACGGGCGAAGTGACGCTGAACCTCTACAAGGGCAATATGACGGTGGCCAGCCGCTCCAGCCCGCGCAGCCTGTACGACGAGGGAATTGCTAGCATGGAAGGAGGCGGATCGTATAATCAAACCGACGCGGAGGGCTTTTTGCGCATTCAGGGGCTGCCCGGCCGCGTGCAAGGCCGAGTGAACCGCCGAGAGTATTGATGCATTCCTGGCACGACATTTATCTGGACGACGAGATCATCGAGCGGTCGTTTCCCGTGGTGATCGAAGTCCCCTCGGGCAGTAAAAATAAATACGAGCTCGACAAAGCGACGGGCTTCTTGCGGCTCGACCGGGTGCTTTACAGTTCGGTGCATTACCCGGCGAATTACGGCTTCATTCCGCGCACGTTCTGCGACGACGGCGACCCGCTCGACGCCCTGGTGCTCGGCCAAGAACCGGTGCACCCGCTGACCATCGTCGAGGCCCGCGC
Organism: Pirellulales bacterium; assembly: GCA_036379195.1. Lineage (GTDB taxonomy): Bacteria > Planctomycetota > Planctomycetia > Pirellulales > JAICIG01 > JAICLL01. Next base: position 6,054 of record DASVHB010000279.1, on the reverse strand, counting down.
TATCGGCGTCATGCGCATGCGCGACGACAAGGGAATTGACGACAAGATCATCGCGGTGGGCGTACACGATCCGGCGGTTTCGCATTATCACGATCATTCGGAGCTGCCTGAACACGCGCTCCGCGAAGTGAAGCGATTTTTCCAGGACTACAAGGTGCTGGAAAACAAGCAAGTGGTGATCGACGATTTCATGGGGCCGGACGCCGCCACGCGGATCATTCGCGAGGCGCTGGATCATTACCGCAAGCTGCGACGCGGGGAGCTGGGGCCGTGAACACAATCGGATGATCGTATGAGGATATAAACCCCGTAGGGCGGGCCGCGCGAAGTGAATCTCCTCGGCATCAAGTTCCGGTGGTTTCGCAGCAAAGCGTCTGTAGGGAACGCCCTCCGTGGCGTTCCGGGTGCCGCGATTCGGCCCCGCGCCGCCCGCCACGGAACGCCACGGAGGGCGTTCCCTACAGAGACAAACCCAGCTTTCCAATTGCAAATACTGAGCAAACACCAGCGAGGAGAAACCGCAGTGAGCGAATGGCTCGAAGAAGGCAAACCCGCCCCCGATTTCACGCTGCCGGCCAACGACGGCGGCACGGTGAAGCTGAAAGACCAGCGGGGCGGCCCAGTGGTGCTTTATTTTTATCCGCGCGACGACACGCCCGGCTGCACCAAAGAGGCCTGCGCGTTTCGCGACCGCCACGCTGAGCTGACGGCACACGGGGCCAAGGTGTTCGGCGTCAGCACCGACGACGTGACCAGCCACGTCAAATTCCGCGACAAATACGGGCTGAATTTTCCGCTGCTGGCCGACACCGATCACCGGGTGGCCGAAAAGTATGGCGCGTGGCAAGAAAAAAACATGTATGGTAAGAAATCGTGGGGCGTGCAACGCTCGACGTTTTTGATCGATTCCGAAGGAGTGGTGCGGAAAGTCTGGCGGCGCGTCAAAGTCGACGGCCACGACGAGCAAGTGCTCGCGGCGCTGCGCGGCCTTTCGCAATAGTTATGTCGCAGGGAAGCCCTTTTTTATTTCATTTCAGTATGGCCGCGCTGGCCTGCGCCGCAGCATGGGCCGCGCGCCGCGAACGCCGCCCACGGGCATGGTGGCTGGCCGCGGCCGCCGTCGGTGGCTTGGCCTTGGTGCTAGCGGCGGGTTTGGGCGACCGGGCTTTCGGTAGCCTGCGGCTGCTCGCTTACGGCTGGTTCGGATATCTGGCGGCGGTGCTGGCTGCCGCGGCAGTATCGCTCGTCCGGTCTTCGCGCCGCGCCGCGGTTGGTTTCGCCGCCCTCTTCGCACTCGTGGAAGTGGTTGCCTTCGACGCCTTTCTGATCGAGCCGCATTGGCTCGACGTCAGGCACGTGCGATTGACCAGTTCCAAAATCCACCAGCCGCTGACCATCGCCATCCTCGCCGACTTGCAGACCGATGAGATAGGACCCTACGAGCGCTCGGTGTTTGAACGGGTGATGGCCGCCCGGCCCGACCTGATTCTGCTGGCGGGCGACTACGTGCAAGAATTCGACAACGACCTGCGCCGGCGGCTGCACCGCGAGCTGCGGGCAGCGTTGCAAGAAATCGGACTCAGCGCCCCGCTGGGCGCCTATGCGGTGCGCGGCAATGTCGATAGCGACGGCTGGCGGAAAAGCTTTGTAGACACTGACGTCACGACCGCCAATACCACCCGGTCGTACGACGTCGGCGAGTTGCGATTAACCGCGCTGGCGGTCGAAGATTCGTTCTCGCGCCAGTGCAGCGTTGAGCCGAGCGATCGTTTTCAGATTGTGCTGGGGCATTGTCCCAATTTCGCCCTGGGGCATGTCGAGGCCGACCTGCTGGTGGCGGGGCACACCCACGGCGGGCAAGTTCGCATGCCCGGCATTGGGCCGCTGGTGACGCTCTCACGCGTGCCGCGCGGTTGGGCGGCGGGCGTGACGGAGCTGGGCCAAGGCAAGACGCTGATTGTCTCGCGCGGCCTGGGCATGGAACGCGGCCCCGCGCCACGTCTGCGCTTTCTCTGCCGCCCCGAGCTGGTGTTTGTCGAGCTGGTGCCTGAAAGCTCGCCGTGAACCAGTGTAGTTTCAGTGCAAGATTTCTGTAGGGAACGCCCTCTGTGGCGTTCCGGGAATTACGAATCGACGTCGCGTCGCCCTTCGGACAGCGCCACGGTTGGCGTTCCCACCAGACAGCCTCGGGAAATCCGATGCTTAGCCCGCATAGCGCACCAACCAACACCAACCCGAAGCGTAAGCGAGGACGGCCACCCGACTTCACCTCGCTTACGCTTCGGGTTGGTATGGCGCGCGCCGTTCGGCGGGTGCGCATTGCGGGTTAGCGCGGGTCGATCGGCTTTCCCTCGCTAACGCGTCGGGCTTCCATTCAACCTGCCGCCAGTCAAGTTCACAACGGCTTGACGATGAACTTCCGGATTTCGACGACCGAGTCGTCGTTGCGATAGAGCGAAACCGGGGCGGCGTTCAAGGTCCGCGGAGTTTGCGAAGCGTCGGTTTGCGCCAGTACGCCGTCGACAAACACCGTCCGCGAGATCGGCGTAATGACGAACCGCAGCGTGTGCCAGCGGTCGGGTTCCACCGTGAAATTCCAGTTCCAGCTCCAGCGGTGCGAACCGAGTCGAATTTCGGTGCCGCTGGTCTTCGCCACCAGCAGCACCTCGACCGGCTCGGCGAACTCGACGGCGGTTTCCATGCCCGTGCGGTTTTCGAGGTGGGCGATCTCGCCGGTGGGCGCTTCGGCCTGAAAGCCCTGCCAGCGAAACGCTTCCCAGTTGGGCAGTCCGTCATCGGCGGCCAAGAGAGTTTTCAGCCGTTCGGCCGCGCGCAGGCCGCTATCGTTGCCTGGGCCGCGATTGGCCAAACGATAGCGGCGCGCGGCGCGTGCTCGCAAATAATGTCTGCCGGGCCAGGGCTCGTCTTCGGCCAATGACCACCAGCCGTCGCCGGTGGTCGTCTGGCGTTGCGGATCGACCACACGCCTGGTTAGCGCCAGTTCGTCGACGGCCATTTTTTTCCAGACCGCATCGCCACACTTAGCCAGCTTCGCGAGCGCCGCGTCCCAATCGCCGGCGGCGCACAACTCGTAATGGCCCACGGTGAAGTTGGCGTCGGGATCGTCGGGCGACTTCTTGAGTGTTTCGCGGGCCGCGGCCACCGCGTCGCCTTGGCCGGCCAGCTTCGCGGCGTCGTTGGCGCGGTTGGTCACCTCTTTTTGGGCGGCGCGGTCGTCCATGCGGCGAGCGAAGCCTTGGGCCTGCGCGGCCGCCTTTTTGACGGCCGCCGCATCGCCCGCCGCCAGCGCCGACACCATCTGGCGGCACGCCGCGTCGGTCATCACCCAAGCTTGCTCCGGCGATTTGGCGCCTTTGCCGACGGCCGCCAACGAGTCGTTCCGCAACGAAAGGCGATCGACCGCGAACGCCTGCGCGAAACGATCGACCGTTTGCCACGCCAGTTCCAGATCGCCGGCCGCTTCGGCCAGGTCGATGGCCTGCGTCCAGAGCACGTAGGCGTCGGCGCCCTCGGCCTCGACCGCCTTCTGGGCCAGCTTTTCCGCCAGTCGGCTTTTTTGTTCGGGCGAGCGTGCGGCCTTCAGCAAGCTGGCGTACTTCTTTTTCATCTCTGGCCGCGCTTTTTTGAGCGTCGCTTCGCCCGGTAGGGCCAGCCGCGATGGCTTCTGCTCGACGAGATCGCCCAAGGTGCGGCGCCGTTTTTCCATCGGCTTAGGCACGTCGCCGGCCGCTCGCTCAGGAGGAACCGAAGCGATGGTGGAAGCGGATGCCGGCGATAGCGGCTGTAATTCCACGCGGGTGAGTTTGAACTCTGATTCCCAGGCACCGATAAAAAGCTGCCGATTGTTGGGAACGCTCCAAAACACACTATTCGACAGACGCGACGCGTCGCCCGACCAGTCGAGAACCTGCCGTCCATCGCAGCTAACCTTGATACCATTGCCGCGGACGGTACAGACGACAGTATGCGGCTTCCCGGGTGCGAGGTTACGCGCCCGGCGAGTTGTCTCGTTGGTGGCACCGTCGTGTTGGTCGAGGTCGGCGAGGCCCGATATCTCACCGCCGTAGCCATCGAGCGTCATTGCCACCTGATGGCTACCAACGACTAAGCCGAGGATAAAGGAATCCGTGCCCGACAACCGCTCAGCGGTCACGGTGAGTGTGTATTCGACGACAGGCTCATAGGGAATCTGCAGCCGGGCACCGGGTTTGCGCGGTGAAATAAGCGCGGTGCCTTCTCGTTTCCATTCCCCATCGACTTGGTCGCGAGCCACGTCAATTTGCTTCAGCAGGTCAACCGACTCGCCGGCCAGGTCGGTTGGCGTTTGTGCGGGCGAATCGACCGGTTCTAGCGGCGTCAATTCGAGACGGGTCACGCGAAACGGCGTATCGTAAGCCTGCAACGAGAGATGCCCGGCGTTGCGCAGCTTCCAGTTGTCGTAAATCGACAGTGTGCTCGGGTCGCCCGACCAATCAATGACTACCGCACCATCGCGCACGACGCGCACGCTGTCGCGGCGCACTATGTAAACCAAGGTGTTCGGCCGTCCCTGCTCAAACAAACGCGATGCACGCCAGCGGCTCGTGCCGTTGACGTCGGCGAGCTTTCCCTCCACGAGCTGCAAGCCGGTGGTAAGGCCCTGAAAGCCGTCGACAACACTCATCACTTGGCGACCGCCGACGACAAGCATGGCCCCCAAATCCTTGAGCTCGCTTTCGCCCTCCGCGACTACGGTCAGCAGATACTCATCGGGAGGATCGTAAGGCAACTCGACGCGAGCGAAGGCCGTACCGGAGGAGTGCAGCCCGCGCTCATCGAGCTTCCAATCGCCTTCGACCAGATCGCGGCGGAGATCGATTCGTTTGAGTAAATCGACGGAAGGGCCGGCGGTGGGAGGCAGGCGCGTTTCAAGGATCAACTGCTGCGAATTCCAGGCGTAATAGGAATGCTCGCCGGTGGCATTGCGATATCGCACCCAAAGCACTTTGTGAGTGCCCGAGTGGATGCCGTCTTTCGCCAGTTCATTCGCAGTCTCGGCGGCGAATTGATCGGCGTTGAGCGCCAGAAGCCCGTCGCGCAGGTAGCTGCGCGCCTGCGCTGAAACATCCACAAACGTTTTGCCCGCCCCGTAACGCGCTTCGAGCACTTCCAGTCCATCGGGCGACTGCGTGGGAGGCGCTGGCGGATTGCCATTCAAATAGACGAAGTAAGAATCGGGATATTCAACGGTATACTCGTTGCCGCGCAACCGATATCGGATGCGAAGTTTTTTGCCCCGCCCATCGTCTGGTTGTTCCGGGATTTGAAAGAGGTCAGACCAAACGATCATCATCAGCCGGTTGTTGTTCACCAGGCCGCGAATTGCCTCGGTCACGCTCCGAGTATCATTGCCAACGATCCAGTGGGCCGCGATAATGTCAAGACCAGAGTCGTCGGTGGCAGCCTTCGGAGCCAGAGGCTCGCGCGACTTAGGGGGCGCCACCGATGCGCTGGTCGCCTCAGCGGGCGGCGAGGCGTTGTTCCTTCTCTCCGCAGGCTGAACTGAGGATGGATTCCGTCCGCTAACACCCCCCTCATTCGCTTGGTTGGAGACGATGTCCTGCTTCGCAGTGCCACCAGCACTCAGCCAGTACGCGACCGCCGCGAACAGCACCAGCGCGCCCGCCGTACCGAGCACCGCCGGCTGTCGCCAGGGCGGCGTCTTACGCGACGCACGCAAGCGGACCGATGGCCCAGTCGACGAAACACCTGGCGCCACCACGGGCGATGCGGGCAGCGGTACCGCGACTGGCATGGCCGGTTTGGGCACGGGCCGGGGCGCGGAAGCGCCTTGCACCGCCCCGGCTGAGGCAGCGGCCGCCGCCTTTTGCCGTTCGAGCTTTTCGCGCAGTTGCCGGTCGTAGTCGGCTTTTTTCGGTGGATTGAGCAGGCAGAGCTTGGCGGCGCTCAGTTCGTTAAGAATCTGTTGCGAAAGGGCCGAGTTTTGCCCGGCCTGGAACGTGCGGACGTGCGCCATCCGCTGGTCGGCGGCGC
>DASVHB010000278.1:0-20540 GCA_036379195.1 Pirellulales bacterium | reverse complement strand
GCGCCGCCGACGGACGGATTGCCGTCATGGCCCAGGCCAATCATCCCTCGGCCCGGCTGGCCGCCGACCTGGCCCGAGATTATGAGGCGCTGGGCGCCTCGTTCATTTCGTTCGCCCTGCCGCGGCAGTTTGCTTTGAAAGAAAGCGATTTGCTCGACTATGCCAGCACCATCTGTCGCGCGACAAAGCTGCCGGTGATGGTGCAAGACTTCAACCCCGGTGGCGCGACCGTGGGCGCCGAGTTTGCCCGGCGGCTGGTCGATGCCTGTCCCAACTTTCGCTATCTCAAGCTCGAAGAGTCGCTGATGGACGCCAAGATCCGCATGATTCTCCATGTCACCGGGCGGCGCATCGGCGTGTTGGAAGGCTGGGGCGGCATGTATCTGCTCGATCTGATCCCCGCCGGCATCTGCGGCCTGATTCCGGGGTTGGGCGTGGCCGATCTGTTGCAACGAGTCTGGGAACTCGCCCGTGGCAAGCAGGACCAGGAAGCCACCGAAATCTTTCAGGTGCTGTTGCCCCAGATCCTGTACAGCTTGCAACATACCGAACTCTTTAATTGGGTCGAAAAGCGGCTGCTGGCCGCGCGCGGCATCTTGCCGCCGACGAGCACCTACGTGCGCCGCGCCACCTGGACACCCGACGAACCGATCTTGCGCCACGCCGATCGGGTCAATACCGACGTCATTGAGCTGGCGCGCCGACTCGGGCTGCGCGCCGGTTGACTTGTAGAGTGGGCCGAGCGCGGCGAGTCCCACCGTCGGGCTGAGCGAAAGCGTTTTTGAGCACGAACGTCTGATCGGTTTTGACGAACAAGACCGGTACTGGCCCGTAGGATGACCTTCCTAGATCGTCCATGCGGCTTCCACGGGTTTCCCGGTGGGCGACCTAGGAAGGTCGCCCTGCGGATGCCGCAATCTCGGGATTACCGATTTTCGATTGTCAAAACCCCTTAGGGAACTGCGATTCGGCGCCGTATCGCCCCCCGCGGAACGCCACGGAGGGCGTTCCCTACAGAGGAATCAGGCGGCTGCCGATGGTGGGACTTCGCTGCGCTCGGCCCACCCTACATGCCGGCAATACCCTCAGTGCCGCTCGGCCCGCACGCGCTGGAGATCGGCGTCGACCATCATCTCGATCAACTCGCGAAAACCAACCCGTGGACGCCAGCCAAGCTTTTGGCGGGCCTTCGTGCTGTCGCCACAAAGATGATTCACTTCGGCGGGACGCAACAAGGCGGGGTCGGTCTCGACATACTGAGACGGGTTGAGCCCGACGCGCGCAAAGGCGATCTCGACCAGCTCGCGCACCGTGTGCTTTTCGCCGGTCGCCACCACGTAGTCGTCGGGTTGGTCTTGCTGCAGCATCAGCCACATCGCCTCGACATAGTCGCCGGCAAAACCCCAATCGCGCATGGCGTCGAGATTGCCCAGCTTCAGCCGGTCTTGCCGGCCCAGCTTAATGCGCGCCACGGCGTCGGTCACTTTGCGGCTGACAAACTCCTTGCCCCGCAGCGGCGATTCGTGGTTGAACAAAATGCCCGAGCAGCAGAACATCTCGTAGCTTTCGCGGTAATTGACGGTGATCCAATGTCCGTAGACCTTGGCTACGCCATAGGGGCTGCGCGGCCAGAAGGGCGTGTCTTCGTTTTGCGGTTCGCAGCGCACCTTGCCAAACATCTCGCTGCTGCTGGCCTGGTAAAAGCGGATGTTGCGATCGACCAGCCGGATGGCTTCGAGCACGCGCGTGACGCCCAGCGCGGTGAAGTCGCCAGTCAGCAGCGGCTGCAGCCAACTGGTGGGCACGAAGCTTTGCGCCGCCAGGTTATAGACTTCGCGAGGCCGCACCGTGTGTAGCAGGTTGACGATCGACAATTGATCGAGTAGATCGGCCTGGTGCAGCGTGATGCGGCCGGTCAGATCGGCGATGCGCTCAAAATTTTCGCTGCTCGACCGGCGCACCATGCCATGCACCTGATACCCTTTGTCGAGCAGGAACCGCGCGAGGTACGCGCCGTCTTGACCTGTGATGCCGGTAATCAGCGCCGCGGGTGTCATGGATCTGCGTGTTGGTTCAGTAGGAGAATGGGCTAATCGGTTTTGACAAGCAATACCAGTGTCTTTACGCTCGACGTCTGTAGGGAACGGACTCCGTGCCGTTCCGTGAACTGCCATTCGACGTTGCCCCGCATTAGCGGTTCTGGTAACGCCCCTGATCGGCGTTCTCGCCGAACGACGAATCGACGTCGCGCCGCCCTCGCGGAACGGCACGGAGTCCGTTCCCTACAGACCCTTTGCGGTGAAATCACCTTAACTTGATGCGCATGGGGGCGACGTCGTTCGGCCTTCCGCCCAACGGCATGCAGTCCGTTCCCTACCAGGGCCGCGCCCGATTATATCCTACGAATGTTCCGCTGTGTTACTTGTGGAGGTGCCAAATCCCGCGGGGCGGCGGTTGCCCCACGCCCATTTGCGAGGGGCTGTATTTCACTCCCGTGCTGCTACGCAGCAACGCCTCGGGATGCCGGGCGAGCTTATCGCTGAATACGCGGATGTCGCTGACTATCGGTCGCAGCTCCTTGCTCAATTCGTTGATATTCATCGCCGCCGAATTGAGCTGCTGATAGACATCAGGATTGTTAATCAACTGATTCAGCGAACCATTGGGCTGATTCATTGATTCGCTAAACGTCGACATGTCGGTGAGCACTTTGTCGAGCTTGGCGGCCGAACTTTCCAGGTTGGCCACCAACTGCGGGCCGCGGTCGCCCAAGGGCCGCGTAAAGCCCTCCAGATTGGCCAGGTTGCGATCGACGCCCGTGAGCGTCGTTCGCAGGCTGCCGATGGCGTCGCGGGCGTCTGCCAGCACTTCGGGCATGTCGGCAATCGTGCGGCGCAGGTTCTCGCGTAAGGCCGGATCGCCCACCAGGTCTTGCGTGCTGTTCACCGCCGTGCGCAACTGGTCGATGGTCTTTTCCATCTTGTCGACGATGCGCACAATCTGCTCCTCGTTGTTGCCCAACAGATCGCTGACCCGCTGGGCCAGTTGCCCGATCTCGTCGCTGGTGCGGCCGATCGAAGACATGGCGTCGGCGAGGCCGCCCTCCATATTCGAGATGACTTGCAGCGGGTCGGACCGCACCGAGCCTTGCAGCGTGTCGCCCGGTTGATGGAAATCTTCGGGCAAGTTGTCCACGTCTTCGTCGACCACTTCGAGCACGGCATCGCCCAGCAAGGTGTTGTTGACGCGCAGGGTCTCGTCGCTCCGCAGCGGCGTGTTGGAATTGATTTGCACGGTGACGAGCGCGCCTGAGTCATCGGGGGCGAAGCCCAGCTCGGTGACCTGGCCGATGCGAATGCCGAACTTGCGCACCGGCGTCGACTCGGAGACGCCGGGCGCCTGTTTGAACTTAACGTAAAGCGGATAGGTGCCGTGGAACAAAGCCGGCGCCCGGCCCACCAGAAAGACGAGCGTCGCGGCGGCGAAGATCGTGAACAGCGCCACCGCGCCGACCCGAATCCGCATGTTGCGTTCGTCCATGGCTCCTTCTCCTGCCGCCTTTAGGAGGCGGCCCCGGCGGCCAGCTCGTGCATCTCGCTTAGCCGCTCGCCGGCCTCGCCCTTGACAAACTGCGACACGCGCGGGTCTTTGGTCCGTTCGAGCTCGGCGGCGGTGCCCTCGAAAATCACCTGCGGTTCGTCACGGCGCAAACGAGACAGCGGATAGAGCATCACAATCCGGTCGGCCACCTTCTTGGCCGTGTTCATGTCGTGCGTCACCACGATGCTGGTCACCGGGTTTTTTTCCCGCGTGCGGAGAATCAGCTCGTTGATCACGTCGCTCATGATCGGATCGAGTCCGGTGGTCGGCTCGTCGTAGAGCATTACTTCAGGATTCATCACCAACGCCCGGGCCAGGCCGACCCGCTTGCGCATGCCACCCGAGAGCTCCGCCGGCTTTTTGTTCATCACGCTTTCGGGCAGGCCGACCTGGGCCAGCCGCTGGGCCACGATCTGGCGAATATCGTCGTCGCTCTGATCGCTGTGTTGCAGCAGCGGAAAGCCGACGTTGCGGGCCACCGTCATACTGTCGAACAAGGCGGCCTGCTGAAAGACAAAGCCGTAACGAATGCGCTGCTGATTGAGCTCTTGCTCGTCCATCTCGGCCAGGTCGCGACCATCGAAGAGCACTTGCCCGCGGGTGGGCCGCACCAGGCCGATCAGCGTTTTCAAGAGCACCGTTTTGCCGCAGCCGCTTTCGCCGATCACCGCCAGCGTTTGCCCGCGGGCAATTTGCAGCGAGATATCGCGCAACACCCGCTGCCGGCCGAAATCGACGTACAGGCCGCGGACCTCCAAGACAGGAGGCGAGTCGTGGTGTTCAGCGACTTCGGGCATGGGGCTGGAAATTTCAGACTGGAATACGTTCTGTAGGGAACGCCCTCTGTGGCGTTCCGCGCAGGCGGCGCGACGTCGATTCGTAATGCACGGAACGCCACGGAGGGCGTTCCCTACAGAGATCGTGATCGGCCCACCCTACGGCTCTAGATCATCACGCTGCCTTCAGGCCAGAGATAATAGTAAATGCTGTTCAGCACAATACCCAACAATAAGTCGAGCACGAGAATCATCACAAACGAATACACAAAGGCACTGGTGGCCGCTCTTCCCACGCCCTCGGCCCCGGGATCGCAATGAAACCCTCGATGACAACTGATTAAGGCAATCGCCGCGCCAAAAAAGAAGCTCTTCAGCACGCCTTGAAACAAATCAAACGCTCCCACCACGCGCTGCGAATTGTCCCAGTAATGGTGTGTGTCGATTCCCAACCGCAGCGTACTATACAGCGCCCCGCCGATCACGCCCATGAAATCGGCCATCACGGTCAAGGTGGGAATCAACAGCAGGCAGCCCAAAAACCGCGGCACCACCAGGTAGTGAATCGGGTTGGCGCCCATGCTCGACAGGGCGTCGATCTGCTCGGTGACGCGCATGGTGCCCAACTCGGCGGCCATGGCGCTGCCCACTCGTCCGGCCAGCATGGTGGCCGCCAGCACGGGACCCAGCTCGCGCAGCAGCGAGACATTGATAACGCCGCCCAGCCGCGTCTCTAGCCGAAAGAAACGAAACTGTGCATAGCTCTGCTCGGCCAGTACCATGCCGATGAACGTACCGGTGAGCGCCACCACCGGCAAGCTCAACACGCCGATCTGATAGAAGCTGGGCAGCAAGGTGCCTTTTCGCGGGGCGCGAGTCACCAGCCAACGAAAGGTGCGCAACATAAAGAGCGAAACATCGCCCAATGCCGCCACCTGATTGAGCACCAGCCCGCCGAGCGCAGCCGTCCAGTCGCCCACCGTCACGAGCACGCGCGACGACCGCGACCGGCGGCCGGGCAAATTAGGCGATTGGGCGCTGGCAGACATGCTGCAAAGCCGGGGAAGTTTGGGGCAGTGGTGGGCCGCGCCCGCGGGCGCTAGTTTCCCGCGTCCACTTATCGACCGATCGAACGTGCGGCGTGAGCAAACCTGACCGGTCGTTGAAAATGGGCTGCTTTACCAAAGTTGACCACCCTACGCCGCGGAGCTACGATGCGGTAAGTTGCGGAAATTGCCACCGCTCGTGCTCGATATAGACGGCCGCTCGAAATGGGTCTCACGTATTTCAAGCGATTCCGCATGGAGATCGACCTGGGCGCGTCGGCCCATGGCGAGCCGTGGCTGCCGCCGGGCTATCGTTTTGTGCCCTGGGACGCCACTCTGCTGCCCGCCCATGCCGAAGCCAAGTATCAAAGTTTTCGCTGCGAGATCGACGCCAACGTCTTTCCCTGCCTGGGCGACTACGATGGCTGCGTGCGGCTGATGCAAGAGATCAGCCAGAAGGAAGGCTTTTTGAGCGAAGCCACCTGGCTGGTCGTGTATGGTTCGAGCCATGAGTTTTGCGGCACGATCCAGGGCATCCGCGATCGCTCGGGCCTGGGGGCCATCCAGAACGTGGGCATCACGCCCGAACATCGCGGTCGCGGCATCGGCACCGGCTTGTTGTTTCAATCACTTTCTGGCTTCCGCCGCGCGGGGCTGCGAAAGGTCTTTCTCGAGGTGACCGCGCAGAACGAAGGCGCGATCAAGCTTTATCGGCGGCTTGGCTTCTATCGCTCCCGTACCGTCTACAAGGCGGTGGAAGTGGCGCCGTTCGCGTTGCGGTAGTACCCCGGCCACTGACCTACGACCTCCGGTCCCTAAATGACCTTGCACGATCATGGGAATGCGGAACGCCACAGAGGGCGTTCCTACCAGATTGTTGGCTTCCCATGATCGTGCAAAGGTCATTTAGCCTCAGCCCCTCGTTTTGACAAGCTTTTCGCGCGAGCCATACTGGAGATAGGCTCCGTTGCGGCGGCCAGGCTATTGATCGACAGTTGTCCACGGCAAAACATGCTCGTCCGCATCCGACTCGAAATCTGGGCGCTCACGGCGATGGCGATAGGCGCGATCGCCGGTGTCATGCGCGCCGCGGAATCGGTTGCCGACGACTCAAGAGACAGCGAGGCCAGCCTGGTGGCGCGGCGAGCCGCTCGATTCGAACAACTGCCGCGACCGCAGGCGCCGCCCCAGTTCGTTCTGCCGCCGGATGGCAAGGGCAAACCATCGCCGGCGCTAAGCGAGATCGATCGGTTCATTTACTCCTCGTGGCGCGAGGCAAAGCTGCCCGAGGCTGCCAGCCCGCCGCCCGTGTGCGACGACGCCACGTTCTGCCGCCGCGTTCATCTCGACCTGATTGGCGTTATTCCCACGCCGGTGGAGCTGAATCATTTTCTCGCCGACCGCTCCGCCGACAAGCGAACCAAGCTCATCGATCGGCTGCTGGCCCGCGACGATGACTACGCCGCTCATTGGACGCCGTTCTGGGAAGACGCGCTGGCCAGCCAGACAGTGCTCAGCCAGGGAGGCATTCCCACGCGCGGCGACTATCGCGCATGGATATACGACGGCCTGCGGCAGAATCGGCCTTACGACGTGATGGCGGCCGAGTTGCTCGATCCCACCATGCCGGGAAGGCATCGGGCAGTCACCGAAGATCTGTTTGGGATCAAGTACCACATCGAATACGTGCGCAACGAAGATCACACCGCCACGCTGCAAACGGCGGCGAATGTCGGGCAGGTCTTTTTAGGCACGAGCATGAAGTGCGCCAGTTGCCACGATCACTTCGACAATGCCGAGTGGCCTCAAGCGCGGTTCTTGGGTTTCGCCGGCCTGTTCGCCCCGCGCGATCTCGAGCGGTTGCGCTGCGATGTGCCCACCGGGCAGACGGTGCCCGCCCGGTTTCCGTTCGAGCTGCCCGACACCGATGGGAAAGTTCCCACCGAGCTCGATGCGCGGCTGCATCTGACCGCGCAATGGATTACCGATCCGCTCAATCCGCGCTTCGCCAAGACGATGGTCAACCGGCTTTGGCGGCGCTATCTGGGATTGGGCTTGTACGAACCCGCGGATGACTTTCGAGACGACACGCCCGGCAGCCAGCCGCAACTGCTCGAATGGCTGGCGTATGACTTTATCGAACATGGCTGCGATTTGAAACACACCATTCGTCAGATCGTCGCCAGCCGCACCTACCAGCACCGCTACGAGGCGTCGCTGGAAGACCACTTCGACGCGGCCGATCGAACTCGGCCGCGGTATTACCGTTCGCCGTCGTTGCGACGGATGACCGCGGAGCAAACGATCGATAGCCTGCGGGTGGCGCTCACGGGCGAGATTGAAGCCGAGCAGCGTTGCTATCTCGACGCGCGTTCGACGGCGTTGATGCGGGCCTTAGGCCGTCCGGCCTCGCGCAACGAGATCAGCACCGCCCGGCCTGATGATGTCGCCGTGGTGCAGGCTTTGGAGCTGTTAAACGGTCATGAGCTGCACGAGCTGATCGGTCAGAGCGAGCTGCGGTTGAAGCCGTCGGTGCTGCGCGACCCGCGACGCGTGATCGATCAGCTTTACCTGGCCACTCTGACGCGGCACGCCACCAGCGAAGAGAAGCGATTTGCCAAAGAAGCTCTGCCGACGGGCGACGCGCAGGATGAGGCGATCCGCGATTGGCTGTGGGCTTTGGTTTGCAGCCCGGAGTTTCAGTACATCAAGTGAGAGGAGATGAGGAGATAAGAACGAGATAAGGAGATGAAAAAGAAAAGCTCGTATCCCTCTGCGGAACGCCACGGAGGGCGTTCCCTACAGAGAAAACAGGCAGTCGCCCGCTTAACTTGATGCGTACCGGACGTCGCTTCGCTCGGCCCACCGTACTTTGCCAATCGACCAACGATGTCAGATCTTGATCGCCGAGATTTTTTGAAAGCCGGCCTGGCGGCGGCGGTTGCCGGTCCGGCGGTGGCGGCTGCGCCCGCGCCACGCCGGCGCGCCACGGCCGACGCGGTGATTTTTGTCTGGCTGCCCGGCGGCGTCGCGCAGGCCGATACTTGGGACCCCAAAGAGTTCACCCCCTTCACGCCGGGCATGAAAGGCAGCGAGCTACTGGGAACCTGCCCGAGCATCGCCACCACGGTCGATGGCTTGCGAATCGGCGAGGGGCTGGAGCAAATGGCTTCGGTCATGCACCACGGCACGGTGCTGCGCAGCCTGGCCAGCGAAACAAAGTTCGGGGCCGTGCATCTCAAGGCGCAGTATGCGATGCTGACCGGCTACCTGTTTCCGGTTGGCGTCAAGGCGCCCAGCATGGGAGCGGCGGTCGCCCGCACGTTGGGTCCGCGACACCCGCAAGTGCCGCCGTACATCTATCTGGGCCGCGACATCGACACCAGCGACACCGAAAAGCAGTTTCTCAGCGAGGCGATCGGCCCGGGGTTTTATGGCCCGCGGCACGCGCCGCTGATGATTCCCGACCCGGTGCGGGGTCTGGCCACGCTCGAAGCCGCCGCCGGCATGAAGCCCGAGCGGCTCGATCGGCGGCTTAAGCTGCTATCGCGCGTGCATGGCATGGCCGACGAGGGCCTGCGCGGCTCGGCCAAGGCGGAAGATTATCTGCGCATGATGGAGCAAGCCCGCAAGATGATGGATTCGCCGGTCAAGCAGGCGCTCGATTACGCCAACGACGAACGCCCGGCCACGCTGGCCGCCTACGAGCCGCGGATTTCCGCCGACGAGCTGAAAGACAAGAAATACTTTTTTGGCCGGCGGTTCGGGCACGGGCTGCTGGTCGCTCGGCGGCTGGTCGAAGCCGGCGCCCGCTTTGTGCAGGTCGAATATCAATACGCCGCGTTCAAAGGTTTTGATACGCACGAAGACGGCGCCACGCGCATGGTGGAACTGAAAAAGCAAATCGACGGCCCGCTGGCGCAGCTCATTCGCGACTTGGACGAGCGCGGGCTACTGGAACGAACGCTGGTGGTCGTGGCCACCGAGTTCGGCCGCACCATTGCCAATCAGCCCAAGGCCGGCGTCGAGCCGATCGGTTTTGCCGAGCGGCAGTCGGGCGATAAGCTGGTGATCGAGAACGAAAAGATGTACGGTTTTCATGGGCACTTTAGCAGCGCCAACACGCTGTTGTTTTTTGGCGGCGGCTTTCGGCGCGGCCTGGTGTACGGCGGCACCGCCGACCGCCATCCGATGATGCCGATCGAAAAGCCGGTGTACCTGACCGACGTTCACGCCACGATCTACCGAGCGCTGGGCATTGGGCCCGACACGGCTTACGTGACCGAAGGCCGGCCTTTTCACGTCACCAAGGACGGCAAAGGCCAGGCGATTAAAGATTTGCTGGCGTGAGCGAGCGGCAATTGCGGAAGCGAAATGCGTTGGTTGGCTTCCGCGGCGACGGCCCTTATAATTGCATCTGAAACGGTTTTGGCGTGCGAGCTGGAGCGCGTCGAGATCGAAGCAGAGGCGGTTCCTTTCTGCTAATCTGGGTACAAACATGGCGGAAGTGCTGGAAAAAGGATTACCGTCTGAGGCAAGCACGCCCGAGTGGCTCTCGCCGGCCGTGGAACGGCTTAGCGCTCTGTTGACGCTTCGGTCCAACTGGGATTCTTACGGGGCGAATCCGGTTGACCCGCAACTTGCCCTTAGTGCGCTAAAACTATTGGGGCGCGTCATGTGCAATGACTCGCCGCCGCCGTCCATTGTGCCGACCTCCTCCGGTGGGCTGCAGCTTGAATGGCATGCGCGCGGCATCGACATCGAGGTTGCCATTGCTTCTCCGCACGATTTCCATGTTTCGTTCGAGGACGCTTCCGACGCGTGGGAAAAACGCCTCTCGAACGACCTGTCGCCCCTGGCGAAGGCGATTACGCAGATCTCGCTCCACGGCTAGGCGATGAAGCACATGGAGCAAGATGATTTCGTTGACGATGCAACAATCGATGGCTCCGCCGAATCGGGTGAAAAAGCGATTTGCGAAAGAATGTTCGTGGGTCATACCGCCAAGCAGTTGATTTGCGGTTTATGGCATCGTTTCTCGCAGCGTGTAATATGCCTCAGCAGGGAAAAATGTCTGGTTCGACCGCGCCAGGTTCGCTACTCGTAGCTCGTAGACAAAGCCCGGCCTGAGCCGCGCGAGGCGCAAGCGCGCCGATCGGGTGTCGGACGAAAGCTCGACCGAAACAATCGTCTCGTCGGCGCGATCGACGTCGGGACCGCCATAGGCCGGCGTGGCAATGCGGCGATACGAAGAGATCGAATAGTTCTTGACGGCCCGCGCTTTGTCCGGCGCCACCTGGCCGGTAAAGCGGATCGAAAAGCCATCGCTTTCGGCCCGCACCTCGGCGATGCCCAGCGGCACCTCGCCCATCGGCCGCAATCGCACCAGCGAGCCGGTGTTTTGCCCGCCGCCCCAGCCACTGTCGCGCAGGTTGCCAAGGTAAACATCGCCAGCCGGCGAGACGGCGCAGACCACCGGGCCCTCGAACGTCTCGGCGCCGGGCGTTGGGTCGATGCTGAATGGATACGCCGCTCCTTGATAAGTGTCGCCGATTTTTTCGAGACTGAGCCGAATCAAGCGCCGCGTATCGTATTCGCAGCCGAGCAACTGCCCCTCGAACGGGCCGAACACGTCGCCCCGCGTTCGCCGCACCGGCTCGGGCGTGTTCAAAAAACAAATGCCGTTGACGCTGCGGGTCCAGGGGTGCGGAATGCTCACTGCCGGCTCGATGAACGACGGCTGCAAACCGGCCTTGGCTTCGAGCTTGTTGATGAAGCCGTAGCGTGCGCCGGCCACGAGATGGTTCAGCTCGTTAAACGGAGTGTAGTTGCCCTGGTTATCGGTGGCGAACAGCGCGCCCGTGCGGTCAAGAGCCAAACCCATCGGAAAACGTAGCCCGGCGGCCATCGGTTGCAGCGCGTAGCGCCGCGGCTGTGCGGGCGATGGCTCGCGCGGCACGAGCTTCACCGCCGTGCCGCGCAGATAAGCTTCGTCCGGCGAGCGGTCGTCTTGTTGGCAGGGCAAGGCAAGGTAATAGTTGCCCGCGGCGTCGCTCGGCAGGCCGATGGCCCAGTCGTGATAGTCGGCGGTGTAGCCCCAGCCCGAAGCGACGATTTCGCCGCGGTCGGCATGGCCGTCGGCATCGGCATCCGTGAGCCTCACCACGCCGTATTTGGCGCAGACATCGAGTGCCTCGCCGTGAACCGCGATGCCATACGGCGCCGGCAGGCCATCGGCAAAGTTCTGCAGGTGGTCTTCCAAGCCATCGCCATCGGTGTCGCGCGCCAACCAAACGCCGCCTTTGAGCGAGCAAAACGCCAGCGCGCCGTCGTTTCGCCAAGCCAGGCCGGTGGGCATCTCGTCGCGCGGCAAGGGCAGCCGAACCGCCTCGTAGCCAGGCACAACAGCCAGCCGCGCCACGGGCAGGGCGGCGCTCGGCGCGTCAGCGGCGGGCGGATCGGCGGCGGCGCGGGCAAGATAAACCGCCTCGCAAACGATCGGTGCCTCCACGCCGCGCGATTCCAATACCGCATACCCGCCTTCGTCGACGGTACGATGGACGTCGATGCCCGGCGTCGTGATGGCGACGAGGGAGCGAACATCGTCGCTTGCCGCCGCGATTTCGTCTTCGGAGCCGAGTAGCGCGACTCCGGGAGGAGTCAACTGTAGACGCGCCGCATGACCTGCCGGCAAGTTGCGAATCTGCCAGCGGCGGCGGAAGCCGTGCCAATCACCACGGTCGGCCGCCGTGAACTCTTGCTCGATGAGCAAGGTGAGCGGCTGGCGATCGTCGGCGAAGGTCAGTCGATAGTCCAGCCGCACACCGCCGGCAAGGTGCGCCCAGCGGTCGAACTCGGCATCGACGGCTCTTGTGGCCGGCTGGTCGATGGTCAGTTCGCCACCGCCCAGGGAATTGGCCGAGAAAATGTTTTTTCCAGCCGGTTCCCAATACCAACCTTTGCCGCGTGTGTATTGCCGGGCGATGTCGCCCGTCCACCACGCGCTCAGTTGATTGCTCTTCAGATCAAACAGCACGTTCTGCCGATTCGCCAGGCCGACGATGGCTGGCCGCACCAACACTCGCCCATCGATTTCCACCACGTCGGTGATGATTTCGGCCGGCGCCGCGCCGCCGCGATGCCTGGCGATGCGAATCGGCCCCGCACTGGGCGGTTCGAAACCGGGCAGATTCAGCACGTGCCAGACTGCCGCCAGTTGGTCGTCAAGTCGGCCACCGAGGACGCCGGGCGCCGCGATTTGAATGGCGGGCATTTCGATCCTAGGCACGATTCGCGCTGGGTTGTGCACCCAGCGGTCGAACCAGGCGCGGCGAATGCGGCGGCCGACGCGCGACAAATCAGGTCCATGAGCCGCCAGCGAGACACCCTTGGGCAGCGAGTGGCCAATCTGGTGACAGCTTGTGCAGCCGAAGCCGGCCGAAGTGACCAGGCGGCTGCCGGCCGCGAGCAACGACTTGTCGTTCGCGGGCTGTTTTGTTGCCGGAATCTCGGGAATCCGATCGACTGTCGCAAAATGTTCAATGAGCGCTTGGCGTTCGCCGGCGGAAAGATCGAACCGCGGCATGCGCACGGCCAACCAGGGCCGCAGCGGCGGGCCGCGCAGCGCTATGGCGTCGGCCAGCGCCGCATCGTGCAGCTTGTCGCCCACCTGCGTCAGCGAAGGCGCGGAAAGCGTCGGCGTCAAACTAGCCAACTCGGCGTGCGCTTCGACGAGCTTGGGGAGCCGATCGCTGATGCCTGGCGCCGCGTCGCGCGCGTGGCAGCCCAGGCAATTGCGCTGGCGCAGCACCAATTTGCCGTCGGCCACCGGCGGCGAACGGCGCTGGCCGAGATAGGTTGTCAACGCATCGCGATCGCTGGTCGATAGCTCGTACCCGGGCCGCCCGCGCGCTCGATCGGGCAGACCAAGGCAGCCGTTCTGCCCAGCGTCTGTAGCAATGGCGACGGCGACATTCCCCGTGGCATTTGGTAAACGATGGCATGCGCCGCAGCGCAATTCGTTGACGAGTTGTTGGCCACGCGCGGTCAGGGAGGCAGCAGGCGCTTTGTCGTCTTCCGCCGGCGATTGATCGCCCAGCGTGGCCAAATGCGCCGCCAGGTCGGCGCGTTCGCTCGACGAAAGTCGAAACACCGGCATCCGATGGGCCGCGTTGATGGCTACCGGATTCTCCAGCCAACGCGCGAAAAAGTCGGGCGGCCGCTTTTCGGCGATGTGCGTCAAATCGCCGCCGCCAAACAACCCCGCCGTTCCAAGATTGCCAACCTGGTGACAGCTCAGGCAACCCAAGGTCAGCAGAAGCCGCTGGCCGCGATTGGGGGCGCCGATCGATGTCTCGCGCTTGTCTACGCGTGACGCGTCGCCGGCTCGCTCAGCCGCGAGCAAATAGGCGGCGATCGCCACGGCCTCGTCTTGCGAAATCCCGAAGCTCGGCATTCGCACGGGCGATGCCGCCGCTTGATCCGCGCGATGTTCCGCCCGCGCCAGCCAATCCACGAGCCAGCGGCGAGACAGGTTTCCCGGCAGTCGGGTCAACTCTGGCGCCATCGCCGCGGTTGTGGTGCGGTCGCTGTTTCGTTCGTCGCCGTGATCGCGGTGGCAATTCGCACAGCGCAACGCTCGCCACAGTTCGCCGCCGCGTTCAAACCTCTCGCCAGGATCTTCGGCGGGCTCATGCCACAGGGCGCTGTGCGGCAGCGGCTCCAGGCCAAACTTTGGCCCCGACCAATAGAGCCCGATGCGCGCCGCATCGCTTGTCTTGTGGAAGGTGATTTCGAGCGAGTGATAGCCATATTCGAGTTGCACGGGCGGCGACTCGAACCACTTTGGCTCGCCGCTGCGAGCTTCCAGCACTTGCTGATCGGCGATCTTCATGGTCGCGGCGCCCGCCAGGTACAAATAAAAGCGGTAATCGCCAGGGGCCATCGTAAACAGCCGGCCTCGCCACCCGACCGAAAACTCGCCCCGCGGCAGCCGCTCATCGGGCGAGACGCCGCGCCAGGCGAACCCGACCGTATCGTCGCGCCGCGCGAATGCCGTTCCGTCGGAAGCGGTATAGGCGCCGACTAACCCGGGGGCGAACGCGGGACCGTCTTCTTCATCGTCTTCATCGGAGGCGAACGCGCAATTGCCCCCGAGAATAAAAAAGGCGAGCGCGGCCACCGCCGCCCAGCGAGAGAATCGAGTGCTGACGATCACCCTACTTCTTGCCACGATAAAGCCGATCGATTCGCCGGCGTATTTCGGCGTCGACCGACTGGAACCGTTCGTCGGAAACGCCGCCATACAGCCGCGTAAACTGCGCTTGCGTGAGATTATCTTTCAGCCCCTCGATGCCAGGTAGCGCCGTGGCCACGGTGAACGCATCGGCCAGACTCTCTAGTGTAACCTCGCCGGCCTGCACGTGGCGAGCCAGGGCAATGCCCGACAAATCGGCGCACCAGTCGCTAAAGCTGAAGCCGCTGCCGCCACGGGCGTCGCGCAGCTCTTTGGCCAGGCCGGCGGCCTCGGCCGATTTCTCGCCGGCGGTGGCCATGATGGCCGCGGAAAGAAAGAAGTGCTGGCCCAGGTCGATGCGACCGCGCATCGTGGGCTGGCGAAGCACGGTCAGCCGGGCCTGACGCTGTTCGTCGGTTTCGATCAACCGCACAAAATCGCCCATGACCGGGTATTTACGCAGCGTCTCGGAACGATCGATCGCGATCGCCAGGCCCAGAAAAAACGCCTGCGATTGCACGGCGTCGGGCAGTTCGGCGGCGGCCGCGGCGGCCCGCCGCGCGTAGCGCTGAGTAAGTTTTTCGCCATCGGTGTCCGCCGCCGTCAGCGAGGCGGCTTCGTCGACGACCGCCTGCACCACACGCTGCGCCGCGGTGCGCAGCGTGTCGGGATCGCCCGTGGGCGCGGCGTTGCCCAATGCGGCGCCCGGCGGTTCGGCGCCACCGCCATTTTCGAGCCAAGTGAGCAACTGGGGGGCTGCGTTGTCTTGCGGCATTGCCCGCGCCAACAGGCCATAGATTTCGGTCAGCCGCTGGCGGACCGGGACGCTGGCGTCTTCCAAGGAAGTAAGCCTTCGGCTAGCCAGTTCTTGACTGACCATGGCCACGGCCAACGTATTCAACGGGTCGATTCGCAGCCGCCGCCCGCGTGGGTGCGGTTGACCATCGGCAAGCACCAACCGCATGACCGAATCGGGTTCGGGGCTATGCGCGGCGCCCAGGTAGTGCCCCAGTTCGTGAACCAACAGCTCGCATCGTTCGGCTTCGGAGGCGGTGCCCGACGATTCGCAAAGCAACAGATGCGAACGCAGCGGTCGTCGCGTGCCGGCCAGATCGCTGCGGGCTTGCGGCAGCGGATGTTGGCAAGTAAAGCCGATCGCCAGCCTGGCCGGCGCCGGGCGAACCAATCGCTCGAATTCCTGATAAGACATTTCAAAGTCGCGAATCGCCTCATCGGAGATCCACGTTTCCACAGCCACCACCTCAAAGCCGGCGCAACCATGTCTTTCGAAGATCTCGGATGCCGCCGCCAGGCGGTCGCGCAACTGCCGCTCCCAAAACTGTCGCGTGCCGGGATGATTGTCATCCACCAAGAGCTTGACGGGGATGCGGAAAGGCCGGCGGTCTTTCAGTCGCGGCGGTTGTTTGGGCGTGTGGTCCGCCGCGCGGCGTTTGGGGGCCGACGGGCGAGGCGGACCGGGTCGGTCTTCGCCGCCCGCTCCATCAGCCGGCTGCGCATCGCCGGCCGATAAACCAATCTGATTGAATTCGAGTTTTCCGCCGCGTTCAGCTTCATAGAAAAAATATGCCGCGTTCCGTTGAAGATCGAACTGCCGCCGCGCTTCGCCTTCGCCGAATTCCAGCGCGCTGCCATCATCGACGGGCACCGCCACCACACGCCCCGAGTCGAGCGAATGCGACGAATGGATTTCGCCATCAGCGCCGGTGATCGAGAACGCGGCGGTGCGGCCGGCCTGGTTGGCAAACACCGCGACGGCGCCTTGAGCCCGCCCGGCGACCATCGCAGCCAGCGGCAAAGCCACCAGCATCGCGCGCAACGCCGCAAACGGGAGATCGAGCACGATGCCTAACCCGCGGTTGCAATCCATACCGCATTCTGGCTTCGTGCCCGATGGCAAGTCAACCTGGCGGCCTCGGCGGTAGTGTCGCAAAGTTGTGTTGCCGCCGATGCCCTGACTGCCCGTGTGGCACAGCCGCCCCCGGCTGTGGCCCGGTCAACGCCGCCATAGGCGGCGAATCACAGCCGAGGGCGGCTGTGCCACACGAGTTGTGCGAGTAACTCAGCTTTGCGACACCACCGCCTCGGTGGCGTCAAAAGCTCATCAGAGCGCTCGCGCAATGCTCGCCAGCAAGAGTGCGGCGGTCTCGACACGCAGGAGATGAGGCCCCAACGACACGATCCGCCATCCGTGCGAGGCGGCGGCATGCCGTTCGCCCTCGGTCCAGCCCCCTTCGGGGCCTACGGCAAACACCAGCGAAAACCTGCCGCCGGCAGTTCGCAGGCCGTTCAGACAGGGAACAAGTTTTTCGCCAAGCGGGTCGGCCATCCATCGCACCTGGCCGGCGGCTTGCCGCGCGCCAAACTCGTGCCACGACTCAGGCGGTGCGATTTCCATCAGGCGATTGCGCCCGCATTGCTTCGAGGCTTCGATCACTGTGCGGCGCAGACGCGCGAGCGCGTTGTCGACCGGTTGGGCCACCCCGCGGCCGGCAATCAGGGGCACCAGCCGCCGCACACCCAGCTCCACCGATTTTTCGACCAGCCAGCGCTGCCGCTCGCCTTTTGGCAGCGCGACGGCCAATGTCAGATCGGCATCCAACTCGCAATGGCCGTCGCGCCGCTCGATCAGATCGAGCGCAACCTCGCCGCGACGAACCTCGGCGACGCGCGCCAGCCATTCGCTGCCGCCGCCGTCGAAGACGATGATTTCATCGCCCGGCTTGGCGCGCATCACCTTGACCAGATGATGCGCCTCATCGCCGCAAAGGGCGGCGCGATCGCCCTGGATCGGCGGCGTGACAAAATAGCGGTCGGGCATAACAGCGATTCGGTCTGAGGCGCGTCCCGCCACCGCGATACGCGGCTCACTGCTCAGTGAAGGGCCGGCCAGGTGGAGGAGGAGGCGGCTGATGCCAGTCGCCTGCCGCTTGATAATGAATGTCTAAATAGGGCGTCTCAAGGCGAGCGCCGCCACGCTGCTTCGAGATGAACAGGGCATCGAGCAGGCCGGAAGTCAGCAGCGTGCGCTCGACGGGCCAGGCTGGTTTACCCGTTTGAAACATGTGCTCGATGCCCCGCACCAGGTAAGTGAAATGCATCAGGGGCCGCGCCTCCTGCGTCCAAAACAGCGTCGCATCGACGCGATTGTCGGCGTCGCGCCAGGCAACCGCCCATTCGGCCACCGCGCCGTTGAGCGTCAGCAGATTCGCTTTCAAGCCGTCGGTGTATTCGATGTGGAACAAAACCGGCTCGGGCACGATCTCGGGCAGCGGCTTATCGCCGCCACGGCGGTCGCGCAGCCGGCTGATGGCCGCTTCGAGCAACCGCTGGTCAAACAGCCCGTCGTCGCCAGCCTGCCAGACCGCCGCGCCGGTAAGGCACTGGGTTGCCTTGACGCCGGTTTCGCCTCCGTGCCGGCGCTCGGCAAGGCACTGCACCATCTCGACGCCATGAAACCCATAGGCATCGAGCGAGTGATAAGAGACGCCCACAATCTCTCGCAGCTTTGCCCCGCGCGGCACATCGGCCGGCGGATAACGCCAGAGCAGCGGCAGCGACGAGCCGGCCATCAGCGGCGCGTGCAACTCGGCGGCGGTGTCATAAATCCACTTGGCGTCTTGCCAGTTGTCGGCCAGATGCTTGTCGACGAACACCGGCACGCCGCGCCCGCTATGGCGAAACACCGCGGCGATCTCTGCAAACAACCGCCGCTTGGGATATTGCACCTGCCCGGTGGCCGAAGTGGGGTAATCGCCGTGCTCGGCCACCAGCAGCACGCCATCGACAGCCAGTCGATCGCCGCCCCGGGCGAGCGCGCCGGCCACCGAGTCGTAGATCTGAAATCCGTGTTGCTCGGCGAGCTTACGGCTCTTGTCGTTGGCGGGCGTTTGATCGGTATAGAGCGAGACCAGTTGTAACGCCGGCCGCGGCCCTTGGCCGTCGAGCGTGTAGCCTTCGAGCAACCGGCTGACAATCACGT
Source organism: Pirellulales bacterium (assembly GCA_036379195.1). Classification (GTDB taxonomy): domain Bacteria; phylum Planctomycetota; class Planctomycetia; order Pirellulales; family JAICIG01; genus JAICLL01. Next base: position 1,883 of record DASVHB010000278.1, on the reverse strand, counting down.
CGGCATGCGAGTTATGAAAATAGCTGGTGACGACGGCGGCGATTTTTTTGGGCTCTTCGGCGTCCGCGGCCGCACGAAGAGGAATGAGCAACAGAAGAATAAGCGTGGTGGTTGCGGCAGAGCGTAGGCTCAACGGGATTGCGATGTTTAGGTCTGGCTCTGTCTCTTTCCTGGCGATGTTGCGTGTGCGTTTGTCGTTTTCCAGCACCGAAGGTGCGTCATTCGATAGCCCAGGGCGCAGCCCTGGATCGTCATCGAAAATCCATCGTCGTAAGCCCCAACGGGGCGCGATTCCATGAATTACGCTCGACCGCTGATTGGGAGGGGCGCCCCGTTGGGGCTTATGGCAATTCATTTGTGTTAAGAACCCAGAGGGCTGCGCCCTGGGCTATCGAATGACGCCGCGTTGCGGCTAATCGCTCACAGCTCGATCTTCCGGTGTTCGATTCGCTTCCAATCGAAGACGCCCAAACCCAGCGTGGCTGCCAAGGCAATATGCTCGGGCTGGCGGCGGGCAAACTGCTCCGAGGGACATTGAATGCCATCTTTCCATTCGACCAGGCGATGCTCAGCCTCCAGACCCATCTGCCCGACCGCCGGCCAGCCTTCGGCCGCGCGCTTCGCATCAATGATTCGCCAGCCCACGTGGTCGAGCGCCACCGGATCGGTGGCAAACAGCAGGCTCTGATATTCCCACGTGGCGAAGGTCTTGTTCCAGTTGCCCGGCCCGCCTTCCCAGGTGCCTAGCAGCCCGTCGAGAATCTGCAGCACCGCTTTTTGCCGGATTGGCGGCAGCGAGACGGCGGCGGGAATAAACTCGCCGCACTGGTTGATGGTCGCCCCCGGATAATAACCTTCGGCGGGATTGTAACGCGTAATGTGGCTGCGGGCGACGTTGTTCACCGAGCCGTGCGAAAGATTCTTCAGCGACAGCGTCACGCCCGCCGAGCGATGATCTTTGAGCACCGGAATGGAAATAAACTTATCGACCTTGCGCGTGATGATGTTCGACAGGTGCGAACGGAACCGGCGGTCGTCGTGCTGGTCGTGATGCGGCGAGCAATAAGCCAGCTCGCGGAACACGTCGCGGTCGTAGCCCGCTACGTGGTCGATGCGCTTACCATCGGGAAAACCATCGATGGCCACTTGCTTCTCGTCGTATTGCGCCGCCGAGCATTCCCAGTGTACGCCCTCGGGCAGGTTGGTGACGTAACCGGCGTCGATAAACTCATTGCGATATCGCTCGAACACCAGGATGTCGTTCAGCCGCACTTTGGCCGAACGCAATCCCTCGACGACTTCTTGCACCACTTCAAAGCTGGAGATCGAGTCGGGCTTACCGACCGGCACCACCTTGATGCCCACGCGGTCGCCCGGCGCGAAGAATCGCCGCCAGGCTTCGGTGGCGTCGTCACTGCCCACCAGCTCGCGCATGCCGCGGCCAATCATGGCGCGAACGGCGTCGCGGTCGCGTTTTTTGTTGGCGATCGAGCCGGGGTGGTGTACTTCGATCACGCGGCCAGGATAAGGGCCGGGCAGGCCCAGCTCGCCCGCGCTGACGATGCCCTCGGCCGGCACGATGGGCGCCGGACCGGGGTGCAGCCAAGGGCGACCGCCCCAGCCCAGGGCCGCGCCGCCGGCCAGTCCCGCCGCCGCTCCAGTCAGGAAGGTACGCCGGTCCATAAGTGGGTCCTCCGCAAAGGTTCAAGCCCCGGGCAAGCTGCCGTCCGCCGCTGCGTGCAGCGTACCTTTGCCCGTGGCGCCCGGCAAGCACCGCGGCCAATCGGTAGTGTCGCAAAGTTGAGTTGCTGGCGAGCGCGAATCACTAACCCGAAGCGTTAGCGAGGAGGTGCCCGTTTTTGCCTCGCTTGCGCTTCGGGTTG
>DASVHB010000277.1:0-15007 GCA_036379195.1 Pirellulales bacterium | reverse complement strand
CGGCCACGCTGCTGGGCGGTGCGCCGCCGTCAAGTTGCAACGACCAATGAATCAGCCCAGAGGGGTCGGGCGAACGGCCCAGCACGTCGTGATACACCGACTCGACGTAAAGCTGGTGTGGCGTAGCCGCGGGGGCGATTGCGGCGCTGGCCTCGATCGAGGCGGAACTGCCGTGCGCCGATACCGTGGTGTCGATCGTAAAGTTTCCGCTGCTGGCATAAGCGTGCGTGCCAACGACACGATAGGCGCCTGCCGATTCGGTGACGGTGCCGGTTGAGCTTTGCCCGTCGCCCCAATCGATGCTGGCCGAAAAATCGCTCGCCGGTTCGGAGCCGTCGCCGCGGGTGAACGCGGCCACGCTCACCGCGCTCAGCGTGGCGCCTTGAGTGCCCGAAAGCGTAGCCCCGTTGCCGGCGATGTTGGGCTGCGCCACAATTGCTTGACTGTCGATCGTAGTCGAGCTGCCGCCATCGTCGTTCACGATGATTCTGATCGGCGCGGTGAGCGGCGCGGCGTCGGAATAGACGTGGGAGCCGAGTACGATGAATGCGCCGCTATCGGCGCTCACCGTGCCGCTCGTGGTCACTCCATCGCCCCATTCGACCGTGGCGGTAAAATCGCTGGCGGTCGCCGCCGCATTGCCATCGGAAAAACTGGCCAACGGGCCGCTGAGCGCCGTGCCAGCCGTCGCCGAAAGCGTCAGCGGGACGCCGGTCAGCGGGGCATCGGCAATTTGCACCGGCGCTCGCAAACTAGCCGCATCCGCGCCGTTGCGCAACACCGTGACGGTCAACGGCATGTTCGCAGATTCTTCGGCGTACGTGTGGCTGCCGAGCACTGTAAAAACGCCATTGGCATCCGGACCACTAACGGTCGCCGTCGATGAGCTCGTGCTATCGCCCCAATCGATCGTGGCCCGATAGTTCGAGAGAGCGAGGTCGCCGTTGGGATCAGTAAAGGTGGCCAAAGTCTGATTGCTCACCGTGGCGCCTTCGGTGAGCGATGCCGGGACCGCGGTCAACACGACGGGCGTGATCGTCGCGGCCTCACCCGTGAATCGTTCGAGCGCAAAGTCGTTTGGCGAACCCGCGATCCCGCCTAGCACATAGTTTCCGCTGGCCTGTTGAACGACGGCTTGCCCCTCGCCGAAATTTCTGCCGCTTGGGATGCCCTGGTCTGAACCCAGCGCAACGCCGCCGTTACCAAAGCTGCTGTCGAGAGAACCGTCGGCATTGAAACGAAACAACGCGGCGAGCCCCTGGGCCTGGCCGGCGGCAACGATCTCGCCGTTTGGCTGAACGAGCAAATCGTCAATCTCGCTGTTGTCCGTGCCGAAGGTATCGACAACCGTTCCGCCGGTACCAAAACTATTATCAAGCGCGCCATCGGCGTCGAAGCGAAGCAAGGCCAGATCGTAGCCGCTCGCGTTCGGCGGGCGAAACGACGCGCCACCGATGACAATCTTGCCGTCGGGCTGAATCACTTCGGCGAAACCGTCGTCCATGCCTCGCAGCGACGTCGATACCGCGCCGACACTGCCAAAGCTGGTATCCGGCGTCCCATCGGCGTTCAATCGTGCCACGGTAATCTCGTACGTGAGAGTGTTCGAGACCATCGACAGACCATAGCCACTCAGCACGATTTTGCCATCTGGCTGGATATCGGCCCTCGTGATTTCAAATCCCGAACTGTTCCCAGTGCTCACGCCCGCGGCAGCGATTCCATTGGCGCCAAAAGTGGTGTCGAGCGTGCCATCGGTGTTCAGCCTCTCGATGTCTTTACCACTGGCGGCCACAAGAATCCGCCCGGCTGAGTCAATGGCCAGCGCGGTGCCGCCGCCGTTATCGAACGTGACCTTCCCGCCCGTGCCAAATGTTCGATCGAGTGCTCCTGAATCGTTCAAGCGAATCACGACCGTCTGGTCAGGCGCACCGTTGGTATCGCCGGCCAGCACAATCTTGCCGTCGGACTGAATGGCGACGTGATGCGCGCCTCCGGTCGAGGGAATGATCTCGGTGCCCAGTGTGCCAAATGTCGTGTCGAGGCTGCCATCGGCGTTATAGCGGGCGACGGCGTATCCTTGCCCTTGCGCGAGGCCGACGGCGACGAGCTTGCCGCCGGGTGCGATGGCCATATCGAAAAGGTCGGCGTTGCCTGTACCGATGGTCGTGGCAGCGACGCCGCCATTGCCAAACGTCGTGTCGAGAACACCCACCGCAAGTAATGAGCGTTGCTCCAGGCATTCCAGGCGTCCGCGGCGGCGATGTGCCCGCAACGCGGTTTTTCGAGAGCGACGAGCGCGGGGACTTTGGCGATGCGGGGAATTATTTGGCTTGAAGAAAGCAGCGAACCGCCACATGGAAGCGACCTCCGAATAAGTTTGCGTGCCATGTTCCGGCCCGACCTTGATCGCAAGGACGCGACCTGCCTCTCGGTCCCTTATGTAACCGCCGGCCGCCGGCAGGTCAAACATTCCCTCAGGCCGCGCGGTCGGGCGCGCCCTTTAAAGCGCGGCGCGGCAACGCTATATTGAGCGGCGAGCATCCGCCTTCGCTTCTTATTGTCGGGGTGTTGATTTTGGAAAAGACCAGCCCGGTTGCCGCGCCCCGCGCGGCCGCGACTTCGACCTTCTACGGCCGCCACGAGTTTTTGCTTCGCCGCCTGCATTCGCTCAGCGGTATCGTGCCGGTGGGCGCCTACATGTGCGTCCATCTGCTGACCAACGCCAGCGTGCTGGGCGGCCCGGCCACGTTTCAAGATCAGGTCGACACCATCCACCGCTTGGGGCCGATTTTGTGGATCGTCGAGTGGACGTTTATCTTTCTGCCGCTGATCTTTCACGCGGCGCTCGGCATCGTGCGGGCGGTTTATTGCGAGACCAACGCCGGCGTCTATCGCTATGGCAGCAACGTCCGCTACACGTTGCAGCGGGTCACCGCCTGGATCGCCCTGGTGTTCATCGCCTGGCACGTCTTTCACATGCACGGCTGGATCCATAACGCTTACTACCTGGAAAACATCGCCAGGCCGCTGCGGGGCGGGCAGTTCGACCCACATCACGCCACCAGTTCGGCCGCCGCGGCCTTCGGGCCGTTGCTGGTCAAGATCTTGTACGCCGTCGGCGTCTTGGCCTGCGTCTATCATCTGGCCAATGGGTTGTGGACTTCGGGCATCACCTGGGGGCTGTGGACCACGCCCGCGGCGCAGCGGCGGGCAGACTATGTGTGCGCGGCGTTCGGCGTGTTGCTGGCGTTTGTCGGGGTGGGCGCGCTGTTTGGCATGAGCATGGTCGACCAGACCGAAGCCCGTGCCATCGAGCAGGTGCGCATTGAGCGGCACGAGGAAGACCGCCGGCGCGAGCAAGAAGAACTGCAAAAACTGCGTCAGCCGGCCGATCGGGCGGCGGCCAACGCAAGCGGGGGTATTTTGGTTTCGGAGTCGAAGTAAATGGCGAATCAGCGAGTGTTGATTGTCGGGGGCGGGCTGGCGGGGTTGGCTGCCGCCATGAAGTTGGCCGAGCTGGGCGTGGCCGTCGATCTGATGAGCCTCACGCCCGTCAAGCGGTCGCACAGCGTTTGCGCGCAGGGCGGCATCAACACCGTCAACAGTACCACGCGCCAGCAGGGCGACAGCGAATGGCTGCACTTTGACGACACCGTGTACGGCGGCGATTTTTTGCAGCATCAGCCGCCGGTTAAAGAGATGACCGAATGGGGTCCGCGGATCATCGACCTGATGGACCGGATGGGCGTGCCCTTCAATCGCACACAAGAGGGTTTTCGCGACCATCGCCGCTTCGGCGGCACGCTCTATAAGCGGACGGCGTTCGCCGGCGCCACCACCGGCCAGCAGTTGCTCTACGCGCTCGACGAGCAGGTCCGCCGCTGGCAGACCGAGGGCAAAGTAACGAAGTATGAGTTCTGGGATTTTCTGGCGCCCATCCTCGACGACTCGGGCGTCTGCCGCGGCGCCGTGGCCCAAGACATGGTGACGATGGAGATTCGCGCCTTCCCCGCCGACGCCGTGTTGGTGGCTTCGGGCGGCTGCGGATTGATCTATGGCCGCTCGACGATGTCGATGGCTTGCACGGGCAGCGCCGCCGCGCGTTGCTTTTTGGCGGGCGCCAAGTATGGCAACGGCGAGTTCATCCAGGTGCATCCCACGGCGGTGCCCGGCGCCGACAAGCTGCGGCTGATGAGCGAGAGCGCCCGCGGCGAAGGCGGCCGCGTGTGGGTGCCGCGCCAGCCCCAAGACCCGCGCGACCCGCGGCAGATTCCCGAAGCCGAGCGATATTACTTCCTGGAAGAGCGATATCCCAAGTACGGCAATCTGGTGCCGCGCGATATCGCCACCCGTGAAATCTTCAATGTCTGCACGCACGAAGGGCTGAGCGTCGAGCGCGACCGGCAGTGCGTTTATCTCGACCTGACGCATCTGCCGCGGGCAGTGCTCGATCAAAAGCTGGCGGGAATCCTTGAAATTTATGAAAAGTTCCAAGGGGTCGATCCGCGCGACGTGCCGATGAAGATTTTTCCCGCCGTCCATTACTCGATGGGCGGACTGTGGGTCGATTACGAGCGCACCACGTCGGGCGGATTGAAGGCGGGTTCGCCGCGCAACCAAGTGACCAACATTCCTGGGCTGTATGCGTTGGGCGAGTGCGATTATCAATATCATGGGGCGAACCGGCTGGGGGCCAACTCGCTGTTGAGCTGCATCTTCAGCGGGCTGATGATCGCGCCGGGCGTGCAGAACTGGCTGAAATCGCTCGTCGGCAAGGCGGCGGCCGATCAGCCGGCCAGTCTCTATCAGGGTGCGCAGAGGCAGCATCAAAAGATCCACGATACGCTCTTGAAGCGCAGCGGCGGCGGCGAGAACCCCTACTTGCTGCATCAAGAGTTGGGCCAGGTGATGACCAAGGCGGCCACGGTGGTCCGCCACAACAACACGCTGCGCGACGCCTATGCCACGGTGAGCGAGCTCGCCGAGCGGGCCGCGCGTTGCTCGCTCTCCGACACGGGCAACTGGACCAATCAGAACGTGATCTTCACCAAGGCGCTGCGCGACATGTTCCCGCTGGCCAAGGTGATTTTGAAAGGGGCGCTCGAGCGCGACGAATGCCGCGGGGCGCATTACAAGCCGGAGTTTGCCTTGCCCGGCCTGACGGCCACTTCGCCCGCCGAGCATCGCCGCGAGGCCGAGGTCTGGTGCGATCAGTTCGAGGCGAATACCAAGAAGTGGCTGAAGTCAACCATCGCCTTGTGGAATCACGCCCGCGGTGAGCCGGACCTGACGTATGAAGACGTCGACACCTCGTTGCTTCCGCCGCGTCCACGGCTGTATGGGTTGGTGGGTGCCGAAATCATCGAAGAAGTATGGAAACAGCGGCAGGCGTCGCGGCCGCAGCAGGCGACGGATGGCAATGGCGCGGCGGTCAAGATGGCGGCGGCCGCGGCGGCGTCGTGATGGTGGTGAGTGACGAGTGACGAGTGGTGAGTGGTGAGTGACGAGTGGTGAGTGACGAGTGACGAGTGAAAAGTGAAAAGGGCGTCGAGGAGGGCTTTTTGCGGTGGCTGGGGCAGAGGCTTGCCGATGCCCCGGTGGGAAGTGAACCGGAAAATGCGGCGGGGGGCGGAGAGTGTGCAACGCCCCGGCGTCGGCAAGTTACCGGGGCATCGCTAAGGCTCTGCCCCGGCCACCTGTCTCGATGAGTAGAGTCCACGCCGATCGCGAGGCGCCTCTGATGAGTGGCAAATGGCAGCATCGGCTGCTTGGCTTGGCGCGGCGGTTGACTCGAGGCCGATCGTTGGGCGAACGCGGCGAAGCGTTGGCCGCGCGCTGGCTGCGGCGGCACGGTTGCCAAATTGTCGCCCGTCGCTGTCGCGGGCAACTAGGCGAAATCGACCTGGTGGCCGTCGAGGGCCGCACCATCGTGTTTGTGGAAGTGAAAACGCGGCAGTCGCAAGACGCCGGGCATCCGGGCGACGCGGTCGATGGTCCCAAGCAGCGCCGCCTGACGCGGCTGGCCGTCGCCTATCTGCGCAAGCACGGCCTGCTGGAATACCCGGCCCGGTTCGATGTGGTGGCAGTCACCTGGCCCGCGCAGCGGCGCAAGCCGACGATCGAGCATTTCCCGCGAGCGTTTGAAGCCGTGGGCTACGACGGGCTGTTTTCGTGATTGGCACCTCGGTGATTGGCGCCCTGAGCTTATGAAATATACGGAACTCGCCATTCTCTTGCCCTGTCACAGTCTGGAGGATTTTCCGGTTTACCAAGAGGGCCAAGAAGCCGAGGGACTGCTGGCCGCCTGGTCGGCCCTGTGGCACCCGGCCCTGATCGCCTCTGCCGGGCGGTTGCCCACCTGGTATCGCGCCGACAACCCGCCCGACGAAGTTGCCGGGCGGCTCTTCATTGTTCCCGCGTCCAGCGAGCCGATGCTGCTGGCCGGCTGGGTCAACCGCGCCGCCGACGGCGGCGCGGTGGTCGTGCGAAAGCTGCACCGCCGCGACGAAATGCTGGCCGCGGCGCTGGCGGGCCGCGATCAGCCGACGCAGGTCGATGGCGATCTGCCGGCGGATTTTCTGGCGCTCGGGCTGACTTATTTGCTCGTCGAACTGCTCACTCGGCAGATGCGCTACATGAGCAACATCGACGAAATCCATTTGCGCAACCAAACGGTGGCCGCCGCCGAGGCGGCCGTCGCCGGCGATCTAGCGACCGCCCGGCAAAAGCTGCAAGCGTGCTTCGAGCTGCTGGCCGATGCCCGCGAACGGTTCTACCCGGTCGAAGCCTATCTCGTCGACCTGGTGCTCACCGCTCCGACCACGCTCGGCCCCGGCCTGCGGCGCGAGCTGACCGGCCCGACACCCAAAAGCGTTCTCATCGGCGGCCGGCTCGCCGAAGAGATCGCCGCCAGCCAGCCCGAAACGCTCGGCGCTTTGCGTCAATCGCTGGAGCAGCGGACGATATCGCTTGTCGGCGGCGAGTATGACGAAGGCGAGTCGTCGCTGTGGCCGATCGAGTCGATCGTGGCCGGACTGCGGCAGGGCGAGCACGTCTATCAGCAATTGCTGGCTTGCCGGCCGGTGGTTTTTGGCCGCCGCCGTTTCGGGCTTACGCCCTTGCTGCCGGGCGTGCTGTCGCTGGCCGGCTTCGAGGGAGCGTTGCACTTCACGCTCGACGAAGGGCATTTTCCGCGCGGCGGCCAAGGGAAGACCCGCTGGGAAGGACTGGGCGTCAGCGCCATCGACGCGCTGGGCCGGCTGCCGCTCGACGCGAATACCGCCGAAAGCCTGCTCAGCTATCCGCGGCGGATGGGCGAATCGATGGACGCCGATCATGTGGCCACGCTGGTCTTCGCCCATTGGCCCGGCCAGGTCAGCCCGTTCTTTGAAGATCTGCGTCGGGCCGCGGCTTATGCCCCCGTGCTGGGCCGCTTCATTACGTTGAACGATTATTTTCAAAACACCGATCGCCCCGGCGAGCTCACGCGCTTTCGTGCCGACCAGTATCGGGCCCCCTACCTGCGCCAGGCGATCATTCGCGAAGAGGCTGATCCGCTTTCGCGGCTGGCAGACTTGCACCGCCGCGGCACGCGGGCCACGAGCATCGAGGCGCTGGCAACCTTCGCCGCGCTGTTGCGAGGCAGCCATCGAGGCGAGACCACGCCGTGTATTGATCAACTCCTTTGTGAAGCTCGTTTGCCGGTTGTCAGCGCCGCCGAGACGGGCGCCGGCGACAAGCTCGATGCGCGGCTCGATGAGTGCCTGGCCGAAAACGCGGCGGCGCTCGCCGGGCGGCTGGCGAGCAAAGGCGACGGCTTTCTGTTGTTGAATCCGCAGCCCTTTGCGCGGCGCGTGTCGGTGTGCCTGCCGTCGCTCGCCGCGTTGCCCGAGGAGTCTGGCCCGGTGAAAGCCGTGCAGCCGGCGAACGAAGGCGCCCGCGTGGCCGTCGATCTGCCGCCGATGGGCTTCGCCTGGGTAGGGCCAGGCGCCTCGCCGTCGGTCGCTCCGCGAAAGAGCGCACCTGCGCGCGCCGAAAGGCGGCATTCCAAAGATCCCACCATTCAAAACGATCTGCTCCAGGTGAGCGTGAGTGCCCAGACCGGCGGCATTCGCTCGATTCATGAGATCGGGCGGCGCGGCAATCTGCTCTCGCAACAACTCGCGTTTCGGTTGCCGGCGCCGCGTCCCCAGCCCGGCGAAATCTGGCGCGACCCCGATCAGCAAGCCATCTATTCGACCATGGTTGCCGACGGCGTCGAAGTCACCGCCGCCGGCCCCGCCTACAGCCAGATGGTCAGTCGTGGGCGGTTGGTGGACGAAGCCGGCGAGCAAGTGGCGGGCTTCGTGCAAACGATCGAGCTGGCGCGCGGCTCGCGCGTGGTCGGCCTGGAAATCGAACTCGACATTGCGCGCGAACCGCGGGCCGATCCGTGGAACTCGTATTACGCCAGCCGCTTTGCCTGGGGCGACGAAGCGGCGGAGCTGCGACGCGGCGTCGGATTGGCCAGCCAGTTGACCGACGCGCGGAACATCGAATCGCCTTACTTCGTCGAGATCAGCAGCCAGGGAGTGCGCGCCGCCGTGCTCTCCGGCGGGCTGGCTTATCACCGCCGCGTTGGACAGCGGATGCTCGATACCCTGCTGATGGTCCGGGGCGAACGCCGACGCAAATTTCGCCTGGGCATTGGCGCGGGCCTGGCTCATCCGGCCGCCGAGGCATTGGCCCTGCTCGACTCGCCGGTGGTCGTGCCCGGCATCGCCGCGCCCGCCTCGCCCTCGGGCTGGCTGTTTCATCTCGACGCGAAAAACCTTGTGGCCACCTATTGGCAAACCGTGACTGAGGGCGATCGCGTCGTCGGCTTCCGCGTTCGCCTGTGGGAAACCGAGGGCCGGGCGGGCCGCGTCCATCTGCGAGCGTTCAAGCGATTATCTTCCGCGCGGCAGATCGACTTGCACGGCAATTCATTGATGGACCTAACGATCGATGACGACCGCGTCGCGCTCGACGTTTCGGCGTATGAATGGCTGGGCATCGAGGCACTTTTTGCACGTTGAAAAAACCGTCGCTCACTGAGACGTAACGGCAATCAGACATTCGGCGGATTTGCATGGCAACGAGGGCTGCCAGTGCCAATTCGACTTTTACGCGGTATAATTGGAAGACGGTTTCGTTCCATTCGTTCTTCGCAGCGCAACCATGCCGACCATTCTAGCAACCAATTTAGTCCGTACGCCGGGCATTTGCGGTGGCCGCCTCCGAATTGACGGAACTCGCACAACGGTTAATCAGATTGTCATTCTGCACAGGCAGGGTTTAAGTGCGGAGGACATTGTGGCTCAATACCCACAGCGCAGCCTGAGCGAAATCTTCACCGTCTTGGCTTGGTATCACGCCAATAAAAAGGGTTTTGACGCGGAGCTCGCCGCGGAAGCTGTCGCCGAAGAAAGTGCCCGCCGCGAAATGACGGGAAGGCCCGGGCCGTGAGTCTTCTTCGGCTTTATGTCGACGAAGACGCAGCGGAGCACGCGGTTGTCGAGGCACTACGCGATCGCGGCATTGACGTACTGACCGTCTCCGAAGCCGCGATGGATAGCGAAACCGACGAGTCGCAACTTCTCCTCGCTGCCGCGCAGAACCGCAGCCTCTATACGCTCAACGTGGGCGATTATTGCGATCTGCACAAGCGCTTCCTCTCAGAGGGCAAGGGCCACGCCGGCATCATCGTCATTCCCCGCCAGCGCTATTCGATTGGCGAAAAGCTACGACGGCTTATCCGTCTGGCGTCGTCGGTCACAGCCGAGGAAATGCGAGACCGATTGGAGTTCCTTTGAATCCTCCGTCACGGCACGCCCGCTCCACTGGCGGTCGAGGCCCGCTTTTGAGAGCTGAGCGCCGCGGCCTACAGCAGCGGCATGCACACGATCATTACATGCCACTCGCCGGGACCGTGTACGCCGGTGGTCAGCTTCAGTTCCAGATCGCCGGTCTTGCTCGGCCCGGTGATCAACGCCAGGTTGCTGGGCATCTGCCCCGGACCGAGCCGGGCGAGGTGCGCCGACGATGTCATGCCAGACGCGCCGCCCTCCTCCGCGCGGTGACCGCCCTGTTCGACGCCCGGAAACACGTCGAACAGATCGGCGATAATTTGATTGACCGCCACCACCGCCACATGCACCGGCGGCGCCAGGCTGGCCACACGTTCGTGACCCGTGCCGCTGGCCATCACCAGCGAACCGGTCTCAGCCACGGCGGCGGTCACGCCAGTAATGCCAATGTCCGCGGCCAGAATCTGCCGCCGCTGCTCCGCGGGTTCGAGCCGGTGCAACGCGTCGTAGTCGACGCGCCGCACGTTCCGCTGGTCGAGCAACTCGTTCAATCGCAGGGCATCGAGTGCGCCGCCCTGCCAACAGAGCGCCGTCTGTGGCTGATAGCGATCGAGCAACTGCGCGAGCTGACCGGCTGCATCGGCCCAATCGGACGCCAGATGAGCGCGGCCGCCCACGGCTTCGACCTCGGCGGCCAAGCGTGCGGGCAAATCACCCGTGGTCGCCGGCGCCAAGCGCAGCGGCGTGTCAAGCTCATCGCCGTGCGTCACGCGGAATGCCCGGCCCGCCTGGGCCGCCTCGCGCACGCGCGCTAGAAACGCGGTTTTGTCCATTTAGCGATTCGCCACTTCTCACAGCCTGATTTTACCACCGGGCGGCACCACGCACGGCTCGGCTTTTGTCTCGCGGCGGACGCGCTCGGCCCAGGCCGCGGCGTCTTGCGCGATGGGTGGCCAGGTGTCGTAGTGCGACGGCGCCACGCGCTTAGGAGAGAGCAGCTTGATCGCCTCGATCGAGTCGTCGGGACCCATCGTAAACAGATCGCCGATGGGCACCACCGCCAGGTCGATGCCCGCCGCTCCGATCAACTTCATGTCGGAAAACAGCCCGGTGTCGCAAGCAAAGTAAATCACGCCGTCGGCCAGCCACAGCAAAAAGCCCGAGGGATTGCCGCCATTGGCGCCGTCGGGCAAGGCCGAACTGTGCAAGGCCAGCGTCAGCTTCACGCGCCCGAAGGGGTGGGTCGAGCCGCCGCCCAAGTTGTGGGCCATCGTGTTCTTCACACCCTGCTTGCTCAGCCATTGGCAAATCTCGAAGTTCGAGATCACCGTGGCGCCCGTGCGTCGGGCAATTGCCGCGCAGTCGGCCACGTGGTCGGAATGGCCGTGCGACACCAGAATGTAGTCCGCCGGCACGCGGTCGGCTTTGAGCGGCGCGGTGGGAGAGTCGTTCAAGAAGGGGTCAAGCAGCAGCGTGTGAGTGCCGGTATGGACCAGCCAACTGCCGTGCCCCAGCCAGGTAAGCTCGGTCATGGGCGTTCCTCCTGATCTGGATTTTACCAAACCCAGGCCAAGATGCGAACCGCCGTGGCCGTTACATGCTCGGTCGCGCGATCAGCCAGTTGTTGTCGGCCGGAGCGAACAAGGCCCGGAACGGCGTGTTGTGAACGCCGTGCGCCTTACGACCGGGATACCAGACAATGTTGAACGTCAGGTTCCAAGCCTGCTGGGCCGAGCCGCCCGAAGCCGAGCCGGCGCCGGGAATCATGTAGTTGTACCAGGCCCACAGGTCCCACTGGTTCGACAGCGGCAGGCGAACATCGGCGCCCAGGTCGCCGCCCTTGTTGCCGGTGCCGCCGGCCCAAACGCGGCCTTGAGTGCCGTTGGCAAAGTTGTAGCGGTAAAAGGCGTTGTACAAGTCAATCGTGCGAAAACCAATCGGCGTTCCCAGCACCACGTCGTGGCCATCGTGAATGTGATACGCGCCCCAGTAGCCCAACTCATGCCCCGATAGCGTCAGATAGCTGATCTCCATGCGTATCTGAGCGACCGAGTACTTGGCGTAGAACGTATCGTGCATGTAGTCGTAAACGACGCCGCCTTGCAGGCCGTAGCCGGCGTGCGCGCGGCGAAAGATGCCGGCGGTAAAGAACTGCTGATTGCGGCTCACGCCCGGCCCGGGGATGACCGTGGCCCCTTGAAAATCGCTTTGCAGAAACGTGGCGCCCACCTGATAACCGATGCCTAGCGGAGCCAATCCCAGCCAGCGGCCAAACTGCCCCGAGATATTCACGCCCTCGTGATAGCCGAAGTTGGCGTTGCGTCCCAAATCGACCGGGGTGTCGAAACCTTGCGGCCCGGCGAACAGCGCGATTTCGTCGACCCAATGCCGCGGAATGCAAATGCCGTCGCAAGGCACCGGCGGCCGCGACGAGCTGCCCAAGTCGTAATAGGGGCTGATCGGTCCGGCGAACGGCACCTTGCCGCAGCTATTGCACGCGCCGTCCAGCGACAGGCCGTCGTCGTCGCCGACCATCGTGCCGTCTTCCAGCAACGTGCCATCGGAGATGATCTCGCCGTCTTCAACGATCGAGCCGTCGACCAGCTCGGAATCGTCTTGCATCAGGCTGGGCATGCTGCGCGGCGAAAGCGGACCGCTCGATCGCTCGGGGATGCCCGGCCCAATGGTCTCGGCGTTCGAGAAATTGGGTTGTTCGATGATGATGTCGCCTTCTTGCGGCTCGATCTGCTGCCCCTGTACATGGCGAATGATGCGTCCGCGGCGGCGCGCCGTCGTGGGCGAGCGCTGCCAGTCGGGCGTGAACGGGCTGGTCGACAGACGCGGCGTGCGAGGCCGGATCGTATTGGGCATCAGGCTGCTCTTGCCGGTCGTCTTGTGCGACTTGATCACCGGGCGCTCGCTGGGCGGTGGGTCGGCTGGAGAGAACTCGGGCGCCGGAGACGCCAGCGTGCTGCGTGAACGTGCAAACTTTTGTGCTTGCACCGGCGCCGCCCAGCCGGCGCACACTGCCACACAAGCCCCCGAGATTGCCCAGCCTCGCTGCCTTTTCCACAAGGGATGCATCGAAATCGCTCCTCGAAAAATGTCTGCACGGGCAGGCCACGGCCTGCCGCTTCGTAGACAGCCAAGCTATCGGAACCGATACACCCAAAACTTTCGTTAAAATCTGCGGAACCGGAAAACTCAGCCCAGTTTGACGGCTCGTGGCCGGCGGGCGGCGGCTGGGGGGAATGCCCCGGCGGGAGCGATTTTGGGTTTTCGATTTTGGATGCTCGATTTCCCCGCCGGCGGCTGGAGCGAGAGCTTTGGCGATGAAAAGCACCGCGCTGCATTCCCCTTATCTCCCTATCTCCCCGTTTTCGCCGTTCGGCTTGGTTGACAGCGGTTCGCGCGCCAGCCTAGCTTGGCAGAGCGGCGGCGCGCGTGCTCCAAGCTGGCAAATGCGGCTGTTCGGCAGTTCGGGTTTGCCTCTCCGGGGATACCCCGGGGCATCGCCTTAATCACCCATGACGTCGCGTGAGCGATGATGCGCGGCTGCGCATAACTGCTCACGCCAGGACCAGACTCGTTGGAGCACGCCGCCGCCGCACATTATGTGGACTGTCGCTCTGATCGGTCTTGACAATGAAGGTAGGTTAGGGTGGTCGGAAGGCCATAGGGTGGGACTCGCTGCGCTCGGCCCACCCTACGCGGCTTTTAGGAATCCCTATGCCCCGGCCATGAAAACGCTCGCTGAAATTCTGGCAGAAGCGTTCCTGGCCGGTGCATGGCAGGCCGATGAAATGGCCGCGCGCGGCGCACTCGTGCTCGGTCGGCGCGCGCGTTGGCTGCCCGGCATCGCCCGGCGCATTTGCGACGTTTGCGCGGGACAGCCTTATCGAACTCGCGCCCAGATCGCTAAGTTGATCGCCGGCGATCGAGGATTCCTCAATGCGTGTGACTATGGAGAACCGGAATTCCGCATCATCCTTTGGCCGTCGCCCGCCGCGATGCGCCCCGCGGCCGGCGCGCCGCAATCCTGGGAACTGCCCGAGATCACGACGCCGGGCATGCTTGCCGACTGGCTTGAGCTTACGCCGGGGCAGCTCAATTGGTTCGCCGATCGCCAATCGCGCGAGCGCGGTTTGCCGCCCGGCCGCCTGCGGCACTACCACTATCGCTGGATCCGCAAGCGGCACGGCGAAGCGCGGCTGATCGAGATTCCTAAATCCAGGCTCAAGCAACTTCAGCGACGGCTGTTGGCTGGGCTGATTTCGCTGCTGCCGCCCCATGAAGCCGCACACGGATTTCGCGTTGGCCGTTCGATTCGCACGTTCGCCGCGCCGCACCTCGGCGCACGCGTTGTTCTCCGCCTCGATCTGCGCGATTTTTTCCCGTCGATTACGCGCCGGCGATTGCTGCCGGTGTTCCTTACAGCGGGCTATCCCGAAGCGGTGGCGCGGCTGCTGGCGGGGCTGTGTACAAACGCCGCGCCGCCCGAAGCCTGGCAAGAGTTTCCTGGCTCAGGCCAGCCGCGCGAGCGCTGGCCAACTGAATCGCTTTACACCGTGCCACATTTGCCGCAAGGCGCGCCGACCTCGCCCGCCTTGGCCAATCTCTGCGCCTTCCGGCTCGACTGCCGGCTGTCGGCATTGGCCGGCGCGATGGGCGCCAGCTACACGCGCTACGCCGACGATCTGGCATTCTCAGGCGGCGATGAGCTGCGCCGCGCCGCTCGGCGATTTCAAATACAGGTGATGGCCATCGCCTTGGAAGAACGATTTTCCATTCACGCACGAAAGACCCGCGTCATGCCGCAGAGCAGCAGGCAACAATTGGCCGGCGTGGTCGTGAACCGGCATCCGAACATCAACCGGCGCGATTATGAACAGCTCAAAGCGATTTTGCACAACTGCCGGCGGCATGGCCCGCAAACCCAAAACCGGCAGAGCCATGCCGATTTCCGGGCGCACCTGGCGGGCAAGATTGCGCACATCGTCATGCTGAATCCCGCCCGCGGAGAAAAACTGCGCCGGCTCTTCGAGGAGATTCGATGGTGAATGATTCGCCTGGCGTTTCCGATCGGTTTTGACCATCAAGATCGGTGCTTGTCGGGAGAGGCCTGCCAATGCCCCGGACGCGGATCAGCCGGGGCATCGCTTAGGCTCTGCCTGGGC
>DASVHB010000276.1:0-10749 GCA_036379195.1 Pirellulales bacterium | reverse complement strand
AGAAATGGGCGATTGGCAGGTCGGTTTCCAGGCTGCCCATGCGGGCTTAGGAAACATGACCTGCGAAACTGCCGTTCTTGTCAATGTCAACTCTCCCGTGGAATATGCCAAAAGATGTGTAGAACAACGAGGGCTTCGCCCCTGGGCTATCGAATGACGCACCTTCGGTGCTGGAGACACGGAGTGCCATCGTTGCCCTGTCGCGCGCACGACCCCATCCAGCTCGTCTGGATGGTGAAGCAGATCATTGGCGGCGCGCGACCGGGCGACAATCTTATTCACCATCCAGACAAGCTGGATGGGGCCTCGCCTTCCGCCTCAACGACGCGGCTAGCACGCCATCTCGTTCACCGATCCGCGCAAGGCGGATGGGGTCCGCGCTTCTGTTCGCGACGCGCCAACCACACATCATCGAGGCCCCGGCGCTTCCGCAAGGCCATCGACGCGCTGCGCGGGAAGAAGTGAGGGCGGTTCGACGACGCATGAGCTGCTGGTAGGGTGGGCCGAGTGAAACGAGTCCCACCATTGGCAGCATCGACGTTTCGCGTCGCGCGGAACGGTGGGACTCGTAAAACTCGTCCCACCCTACGGCCTAACGAAGGCTGCAATTGCGGTCATGGCAAGGCCGATTACAATTCAAACAGGTGAATTACTGTTTCGGAAGGCAAACATGCACGCGCCAAATACCATATCTTCGGATTTGCAGCCCATAGCCTATGATATTCCGCCCGAAGTCGTCGAGATTACGCAAGAGCTTTTCCCTGGGCCATTCGAGGTTTGGCCTGAATCCGACCCGGAAGCCCCAGCCACGCCCTTTCTGCTGTTGATGGTGCATGCCAAGGGGGATGCCCAACAGCTCGTACAGCGTCGCCTCGACTGGCATCGGCGGGTCGCTGAATTTCTGCCCGACGCCGAATTCCGACTCGTAGTTACGTCGGTATGATTACGGGCGACGACTACATTGCCGTCGCGGAGCGCTTGGTCCTTTCGAGAAAGGCGAAAGAGGCCGACTATACTTCTTTGAGTGTGCGTTCGCTACAATCGCTCTCATGCCCGCCGTTCATGCGCTCGACTATCTGGCCGAAACCGACGATGCCAAGACGCCGGCGGTGGTCTCCATCTTTGGCGACGAACCGTTTTTAAAAGGCCTGGTGATCGAGCAACTGCGGCAGCGCGTGCTGGCGGGCGACGACGGCGAGTTTTCCCTGACGCGGTTCGACGGCCGCTCGGCCGAGTGGCGCAGCGTCTCCGACGAATTGGCCACCGTCGGACTGTTCGGCGGCGGACGCAGGTTGATCGTGGTCGATGACGCAGACGACTTCGTCTCCGATCATCGTTCGCAGCTCGAAGATTACACCGCGCGGCCCAGCCGCACCGCCACGCTGGCCTTGGTGGTCGGCAGCTTTGCCAGCAATACGCGGCTCTACAAAGCGGTGGCGGCGGGCGGCCTGGCCATCGAGTGCAAGGCACCGCCCCAAGCACAACTGATCAAGTGGCTCGCTACCTGGGCCAAGCAGCGGCATGGCGCCAAGCTCGAACGCGACGCCGCCGAATTGATGGTCGAGACCATCGGTCCCGAGCTGGGGCTCATCGATCAGGAGTTGGCCAAATTGGCCGCCGCCGCGGGCGGCCAATCCATCGGTCCCGAACTGGTGCAAAAGCTGGTTGGCGGCTGGCGGGCCAAAACCGCCTGGGACATGCTCGACGCCGCCGTCGAGGGCCGCAGCCGGCAAGCGCTGGTCGAGCTCGATCGCCTGCTGCTGTCGGGAGAAAATCCCATTGGCGTGTTGGCCCAGATCGGGGCCTCGCTGCGGCGGTTTGCCGCGGCCACACGCTTCATCGAACAAGCCGAAGCCGCCGGTGGCCGGGCCAACCTGCGGCAAGCCCTCGAACTGGCCGGCGTCAAACCGTTTGTCATGCAGAAGACCGAGGCGCAACTGCGCAAGCTTGGGCGTGAACGCGCCGGCGCCCTTTACCGCCGCCTGCTCGAAGCCGATCTGGCCTTGAAAGGCGCCAGCTCTTCGCCAGCCCGTGCAAGGATCGTGCTGGAGCAGCTCATCGTGCGGTTGAGTCACTCGCCCGCCGAGGTTGCCCGCTCGCCGGCCGGCAGCGGCGGCTGATCGGGGCCAGACAGGTAAGCGATCAGGTCGCGCAGTTCACGCTCGGTGAGCTTGTCGAGCACGCCTTCGGGCATCAGCGATAGCTTCGACGGTTGACGCTGCTCGATTTCGTTTTTTGGCAACAGCACGCGCTCGTTCTGAGTTTGCACGGTCAGCACGTCGCCGTCGTCGCCCGTCACAATGCCGTTGAGCACGCGGCCGTCGGTGGTTTCGATCACCGTAAGCTGATAGTCGCGGCCCACCAGCGCGCTGGGGTCGATCAGGTTTTCGAGCAGGTAATCCATGTTGCCGCGCTGGGCTCCGGTCAGTTCGGGGCCGACCTGCCCGCCCTCGCCGAACAGCTTGTGGCAAGCGGCGCAGTGGCGTGTGAACAGCAAGCGGCCCTGCCCACGGTCCGCCGTATTCAATCGCTCGGGCGTGAGCAGCGGCTTATAGCGGGCGATGGTGGCGGCCTTGTCGGCGGAAGTTTCGCGCACCTCGCCCCACACTTCGCGCAGCCGCCGCGCCACATCCGGGTTATTCATGCCGGCAAGCTGCCGCACGACAAACGCCGAAAGATCGCCGCGGGCAACTGTGCCCCGCTCGATCGCGTCGAGCAAGGCCAGCGCGAACGCGGGCCGCGAAGCGAGCGTCGACAGGGCGTCGTCGCGATCGGCGCCAGCCAGCGACGAATAGGCCTTCAGAATCATCGCCGGCACCGAGTCGTCATCGAGCGCCGCCAGCCCGCGCAAGGCCGCCCCGCACATGGCCGGCTCATCCAAAAGTTCTTGGAGCAAGTCAAGCAGCTCGCCCGATTGGTACTGCACCAAGGCCGCCAACGCCCGCTCGCGCAGCGGCACTTCGACCGAGCGGTCGAGCGTTTGGCGACGCAGCAGAGTTGCCGCCCGCTCGTCGCCAAACATCAGTGCCAGCAGCGTCGCATGCTCGCGAATGTCTGCTTGTTCGCTGGCCAGCAGAATTTGGTAGACCGCCGGCCATTGCGTCGGCATTTTCACTCGCCGTCTGCCAGCCAGGGCCTCTCGCACTCCCCGAAGCAAATCTCGTTGTGCCTGCCGGTCGCTCAATCGGCCCAGCACGCGCACCAGCGGATCGAGCACTGTGGCAGATTGTTGGGCGAGCTCGACGGGCATGCCCGAGGCCAATCGTCGGGCAAGATATTCACGCACCAGCGGAATCTTGGCAACGATGGCCAGGTTCAACGCGCGATCGGCATCAGCCGCCACCAGCGGCTCGACGCCATACCACAGCATCAGCGGCAGATTGGCGTCGCCGGCATCCTCCGCACGCGACAGCAGCGCCCCGGCCAGCGCCCAGCGCTCGGCGGCGGGCAATCGCTGCAAGGCCGAGGCCAACTCCAGCCGCACCCGCGGCGACGAATCGGCGCTGGCCAGATCGGCCAGCGTGCGAATGAACTTGGGGCTGGGCGCGTCTTCTTCCAACGACAACCGCACGGCCCACGCGCGCACATCTTCGTCGCCGTCTGCCAGCAAGGAGATAAAGTCGGCCTCGCGCAGCAGATTGCAGGCGTGCAAGGCCCACATCGCCCGCAGCCGGCGCGTGACCTCGCGCTGCTCGCGTAGCAGTTTGGTGAGCGCCTCGGGCGTGCTGTCGGCCAGCTTGCCCGCCGCCGCGCGCTCTTCGAGCAGGCGCCGGCCGTGCGTCACTTGCCAGTCGTTTTTGCTCAACTGCAAGCCTACCAATGCGGCGTCGCTCAGTTCGGCCAGGTCGGCCCGATGCGGCTCGGTTTTTCCATAGGTGATCTTGTAGATGCGGCCATTGGTGCGCTGCACATCGTCGTAGTCGTGACACTCGCCGCTGTCGCACCAGTCGCTCACATACACGCCGCCGTCGGGACCATACTTGATGGTCAGCCCGCGGAACCAGGGGTCGTTGGCGTACAGAAAATCGGGCCCATGATGGGCGACCAGGGCCGAGCCGCGCCGCTCGAACACGTCGCGGTTGACGCGGCTGCCGTGAAGGTTACAGGTAAACAGATTGCCGCGATATTCCTCGGGCCAATTGTCGCCCAGGTAAATCATGGCGCCCGAGTGGGCGTGTCCACCGCCGGGGCGGTCGTGCTCGCCGCGGCCTCCGCGCGACTCTTGCCACGGCCCGCCCGCCCAATGAATGTGGTCGGCGCAGCTCGCCATCAGCGCGTAACTATGGGCATTCATATCCTGGCCGAACATCCGCTGATAGCGGGCGCCGGGCGTCGCCTGCCAAAGATGATGAATCACGCAGTTGGTGAAGAACGCCTGGCCGTATTCGTCGAAGTCGAGCCCCCAGGGGTTAGTCGTGCCGTAGCAGACCACCTCGAACGTTTTGCGCAGCGGATGATAGCGCCAGACGCCGCAGTTGAGATGGGTGCGCCGCTTCTCGGGCGTGCCGGGCGCACCGACCGTCGAATTCGACAAAATGCCGTTAAGTCCGTACAGCCAGCCGTCGGGTCCCCAGGCCAGCCCGTTAAACACGTTATGCTTGGCCTGCAAGTCCCAGCCGTCGAGCACCACCCGCGGCGGGCCGTCGGGCACATCGTCGCGGTCGGCATCGGGCACAAACACCAGGTTGGGCGTCGAACACAGCCACACACCGCCGAAGCCCAGCTCGATGCCCGACAGGTTTTGGCCTTGGTCAAAAAACACTTTCCGCTCGTCAAATCGCCCGTCGCCGTCGCGATCGTCAAACACGAGCACTCGGTCGTGGCCGGGCTTGCTGAGATCGGTCTGCCAATCGGGATAAGAAAGACACTCGACCACCCACAGCCGGCCGCGGTCGTCGAAGGTGAAGGCGATGGGTTGCACCACATCGGGTTCGCCGGCAAAGAGCGTGGCCCGAAAACCCGGCGGTAGCTTTATCCGCGCGGCCGCCTCATCGAGTGGCGCGGGGGCGTCTTGGGCAAACGTGATGACGGCCGCGGGAAGCAGCATCAGCGAAGCTGCCAAAATCAACAAACGCATGAGTGGTCCTTCGGGTAGCGGTATTCGTATCGCCATTGTAATTGCCTACCAGGACCGGTGGGAACCGCTAAGGACTGCCGAACGTCGGGCGATTTCGATAGAATCCGAGTTGAAAGGAGCCGGCCATGCAATGTGAGATTCTCTCCGACGCCAATGCCGTCGCCCGGCGAGGCGCCGAACTGATCGCCGCCGAGGCGCGGGCGGCCGTCGCCGCGCGCGGACGATTTGTGCTGGCCGTCAGCGGCGGATCAACGCCTTGGCTGATGCTGCGGGCACTGGCCGAGCAAGAGGTTCCTTGGCCGCAGCTCCACCTGGTGCAGGTCGATGAACGCGTCGCGCCCGCGGGCGATGCCGACCGAAATCTCACCCATCTGCACGAAAGCTTACTGGAACATACTCCGCTGGCACGCGAACAAATCCATGCCATGCCGGTCGAAGAAGCGAATCTCGCGTCGGCCGCCGGGCATTACGCCGACACGCTCCGCCAGATCGCTGGCTCGCCCGCGGTGCTCGACATGGCCCATCTGGGCCTTGGCCCCGACGGGCACACCGCGTCACTTGTGCCGGGCGATCCGGTGCTGCAAATCGTCGACGCCGACGTGGCCCTGACCGGCGAATATCAGGGGCGGCGGCGAATGACACTCACCTATCCCATGCTCAATCGGGCCCGGCGCATCCTGTGGCTCGTCACCGGGCACGCGAAAGTCGATATGCTCAAGCGGCTGCGCGACGGCGACCCGGCCATTCCCGCCGGCCGCATCAGCCGTCATCAGGCGTTGATCTTGGCCGACCGCGAGGCGGCGCCCGCCTAGAGGAGTTAAGCCATGCCGCACGACCTGGAAGCCATCGCCCAGCGAGCTCTGGAATTGATTCCCGACAACAGCGTGGTTGGACTGGGCACCGGGCATGCCGCCACGGCGTTTATCGAAGCGCTGGGACAAAAGGTCGCCGGCGGATTCCACGTCCGCGGTATTCCCACCTCGCAAGCGTCGGCCGAACTGGCCCAAAGCCTCGGCATCGCGCTGACCACGTTCGACCAGGTCGAGTCGATCGACGTCGATGTCGACGGGGCCGACGAAGTTGATCCTCAAGGCAATCTGATCAAAGGCTACGGCGGCGCGCTGTTGCGCGAGAAGATCGTCGCCGCCGCATCGCGTCGATTGGTGATTCTCGTCGGCGACGAAAAGTTGGTGCCGCAGCTCGGATCGCACGGTATTCTGCCGGTAGAGGTGGTGCCGTTCGCCCTCGAGACGTCGTCGCGGCGGCTGGTCAGCTTGGGACTGGTGCCCGAGCCTCGCCGTCGCGATGGTCGTTTGTTCCTCACCGACAACGGCAATCACATTCTCGATTGCCGCATTCAACCGTTGCCTCGGCCCGAAGAAACAGAACGCGCCATCCGCGACATTCCCGGCGTGGTCGGCACGGGCTTGTTCCTGAACATGTCGCCCACCGTGTTGATCGGCCGAGGCGGAAACGTCGAAGTCCGTGAATACGAAATCAGAACTTGACTTTCCATCTCCCCATCCCTTCATTATCTCCCTATCTCCTCTCAAAAACTGGAGTGCTGAACGCTTGTGTCCTCTCCACCGGCGTCGGTACACTAAGGCCCATGAGCACCGAATCGTCTGAAAGCGGCGGTACGAAGCCGAAGCTAATCATCGACGAAGATTGGAAGAGCCAGGTCCAGGCCGAAAAGGAAGCCCTGGAACGGCAAAAAGGGCATCCCGAGCCGCAAGCTCAAAGCGCCGAAGCGGGACCATTGCCGCCCGCCACGCTGGCCATGCTGTTGACCACGCTGGCCACCCAGGCCCTGGTCGGGCTGGGGCAGATTCCGCATCCCGCGTCGGGCAAGGCAGAAATTCATCTCGACGAAGCCAAGCATTTCATCGACACCTTGGAAATGCTCGAAACCAAGACCGCCGGCAACCGCACGCCCGAAGAAGACCGTCTGTTCGACAACCTGTTGCACGAGCTGCGGCTGGGGTTTGTGGAAGTACAATCGCATCTTGCGTCTCCACCTGGGGGGTGATCGGCTGCGCGCAGCCGATGGTGGTTTCGCTGCGCTCGACCCCGTACGCACCAAGTTAAGCGCGCAACCGCTTGTTTGCTCTGTAGGGAACGCCCTCTGTGGCGTTCCGCAGCAGGCGAAACGGCGTCATTCGCAGTTCACGGAACGCCACGGAGGGCGTTCCCTACAGAACGTTTTGCGGAGAGATCACCTTAACTTTTTAATGGTGGGACTCGCTGCGCTCGGCCCACCCTACGACCACCGCCTCTTGACCTGCCAACATGCATCGCCCATAAGGAAGTAGCTTGCACTCCCGCCTTCCGTTTTGCCCGCCTCATGCCATGCCTCACCGTTCGACCTTGCAACGCTCGATTGTAAATCTCTGCCTGACAGTCGTAATGCTCGCGGCCGGTCCAGTGCAGGCCGAGAACTGGCCGGGCTGGCGCGGGCCACGCGGTGATGGCACCAGCGATGAGCAAAACGTTCCCACGCATTGGGATGGCACGACCGGCCAAAACATCGCCTGGAAGGTCGAAGTGCCCGGCACGGGACATGCCTCGCCCGTGGTCTGGGACGATCGCATCTTTCTGGCAAGCTGCCTGGAAGACGAGCACGATCGCATTCTCGTCTGCCTCGATCGCCGCACGGGCAGTACGCTGTGGCGCACCTCGGTGTTGCAGTCGCCGCTGGAAAAGAAGCACCACCTGAATAGTTATGCTTCGAGCACACCGGCCACAGACGGGCGCCAGATCTATGTGACGTTTCTCGAAGCCGGCCAGGCGGGCGCGGCCCAAGGCGCGCGAATGGCCGTGGCCGCCTACGATTTCGAGGGCAACCAGCGATGGCTGGTCCGGCCCGGGCCGTTCTCCAGCGTGCATGGCTATTGCAGTTGCCCGGTGCTGTTCGAGGACAAAGTGATTGTCAACGGCGACCACGATGGCGAGGCGTATCTGGTGGCGCTTGACCGCGCCACGGGCAAAACCCTCTGGAAAGTGCCCCGCGAAAACAAAACCCGCAGCTATTCGACACCCATCATTCGTACCATCGATGGGCGTTGCCAGATGATTTTGTCCGGCTCGAAGTCGGTGGCCAGTTACGATCCGCACGACGGCTCGCGGCACTGGATCATCGACGGGCCGACCGAACAATTTGTGGCCTCGGTGGTTTACAACGACGGGTTGGTGTTTTTGACGGCGGGTTTTCCCGAGCATCACATTCTGGCCATCCGGCCCGACGGCCACGGCAACGTGACCGACACGCACATTGCCTGGCGGACCACCGAGAACACGTCGTATGTTCCTTCGCCGATCGCGGTCGGCGATTACTTTCTGGTGGTCTCCGACGAAGGGATCGGCAGTTGCTATCGCTCCTACGGACAGCGGGTCTGGAAAAAGCGGCTGGGACCGCACTTTAGCGCCAGCCTGACCGCGGCGGCGGGGCTGGTGTATTTTCTCTCCGACGAAGGAGTGACCACCATCGTTCGCCCGGACGATCAATACCAGCAAGTGGCCAAGAACGTTTTGGGCGAAGCCTGCTATGCTTCGCCGGCCATCAGCCAGGGGCAGTTCTTTCTGCGCGGCGAAAAGCATTTGTATGCGGTCGGCAAATAGCCTGATGTCGCCCGCAATTTGCCACCCCCAGCTTTCCGGGATGGTAAGATAACGCGTGGCTGGGGCAGAGGCTTGCCGATGCCCCGGCTGTGCTTGTCATCGGTTTTGATAATCAAAACGGGTAGCATGTTGGTAGAGGGTCTGTAGGGAACGGACTCCGTGCCGTTCCGTGTACCGCCAATCGACGTCGTCCCTCCGCTAGGGTGCACCGCCTACTCCGCATTCCGCATTCCGCATTCCGCAATCCGCAATCAGCACCTCCTTCCCCATGTCGCGCCGCCGTTCGGTAGGTTGGCCCATCACGCTCGGCGTGGTGATGATAGCTCTCCTGGTAGCGCTGATCATCGGCTGGATCTTGCTGGCGTTGAATTCGGTGAGCGTCTTGGCCATCGGCACCACGTTCCTGGTGCTAGTGATGGTGGGCGTGGTGCTCTATCTGACGATCGCCGTCAAGCAGATCAGCCTCAATCAGCGGCAATCGAACTTTATCGACAGCGTCACGCACGAGCTGAAAAGCCCCATCGCCTCACTGAAACTTTATTTGCAAACGCTCGGGCGCCGCAGCATGACCGAGGCTCAGCAGGCCGATTTCTACCGCTTCATGCTGGAAGATCTCGATCGGCTCGATACGCTGATCAACCATCTGCTCGACGCCGCCCGGCTCGACCAGGCGCCTGCCGACCAAGAGGCGGTCGAAGTGCCGCTGGCCGAGCTACTCGGCAGTTGCGCGCAGACGGTTTGCCTACGGCATCGGCTGCCCGCCGACACGGTGACCGTCAGCGCCAAGCCCAGCCGGGTGCGCGCCCGCCCGCTCGACCTCGAAATCGTGTTTCGCAACCTGATCGACAACGCGGTGAAATACTCCGGCCCCCAACCGCAAGTGACCGTCGAGTCTTGGCCCGACAGCGGCGGCAGCGTCATCACCCGCGTCACCGACCAGGGTCCCGGCATTCCGGCCAAGCTGCGGCGAAAAATCTTTGGTCGCTTTGTCCGGCTGGGCAGCGAGCTGGAGCGAGCGCAGTCGGGCACCGGCCTGGGATTGTATATTGTCCGTACCTTGGTGGGCCGCATGCGTGGTAGAATCAGCGTGCGGGCGCGGGTCCCTCAGCCGGGCACGGTGTTCGAGGTCGAATTGCCCGGTATGCCGTGAGGCGCGAATGGCAGACCAAAAGCACATCCTGATCGTCGAAGACGAGGCGCATCTGGCGCACGGCATCAAGTTCAACCTCGATGACGAGGGCTATCTCACCAGCATCGCCCCCGACGGCCCCACCGCGCTGCGGCTGATCGACGAACTGCCGGGCATTCAACTGGTGATTCTCGACTTGATGTTGCCCGGCATGAGCGGCTATGCCGTTTGCGAATCGCTGCGTCAGTCGGGCAACCACGTGCCGGTGCTGATGCTCAGCGCCCGCACGCTGGCCGAAGACCGCATTCGCGGTTACGACGTGGGGGCCGACCAGTATTTGCAAAAACCGTTCGAGCTCGACGAGTTGCTGGCGATGGTCCGCAATCTGCTCGGGCGCAGTCAGCGCGAATCCAGTGGAAGCCGGCAGAATGTCTACGAGTTTGGCCGGGCGCGCGTCAACTTCGACACTTATGAAGCCACCGTGGGCGACCAGGAGTTGCGTCTTACGCCGATTGAAATGAGCCTGCTGCGTTATTTCATCGAAAACGAGGGACGGGTGCTGAATCGGGCGGAACTGCTGGAGCGCGTTTGGCGGCAGCCGTTCATCGAGACCACGCGGACGATCGACAATTTTGTGATGCGGCTGCGCAAGTATTTTGAGCAAGACCCGGCCAACCCGCGACATTTTTTGAGCGTGCGCGGCGTGGGCTATCGCTTTGTGCGGACCGGTGAAGATGCCGGCGTGGATTAGCAGAGTTTATCCACGCCGCGCGCTTTGGTGGCTGGGGCAGAGCCTGGGCTGCGCAAAATGCTCGGTTATTCGAGTGACAGGCCCTATTCGACCCCGCGCGTTTTTGTTCCGCTTCAGGGTGGAACAGTGCCATGCCACCGGCTTGCCCGGTGGTTGCTGACGTTGGTTTCTAAA
>DASVHB010000275.1:0-2320 GCA_036379195.1 Pirellulales bacterium | reverse complement strand
GATGTGCTGCGCAGTCTGCGCGAATGGCTATCGGCGCCGGTCATCGTGCTTTCGGCGCGCGGTCGGGAACAGGATAAAATCGCCGCGCTCGACGCGGGAGCCGACGACTATTTGACCAAGCCATTCAGCGTGGGCGAGTTGCTGGCGCGCGTGCGCGTCGCCTTTCGTCATGCGGCAAACGCCGATGGCGGCAAGGCCGATCCCACGTATTCAGTGGGTGATCTGTCAATTGATTTAGCCGCCCGGAGAGTGTTTGTGGGCCAGCGGGAGGTTCACCTGACGCCGCTGGAATACAAGCTGCTCAGCGTCATGGTTCAACATTCTGGCAAAGTGCTGACGCACCGCTTTCTGCTCAAAGAAGTATGGGGGCCGGACCAGGTCGGCGAGGTGAACTACCTTCGCGTCTTCATGGCTGGCCTGCGCCGCAAGCTCGAAGTCAATTCCGCCCAGCCGCGTTATCTCCTCACGGAACAGGGCGTAGGCTACCGCTTAGCTGACTGAAGTATCGCGTGGGCGATTCGTTCCCACACACGCCATCGACAAGAAGAATGTCGCGAGTTTTTTCGTGTTGATCGACATCCCGCGTATTGAACGTCAAGATGGCTCGGCTTTCCGCCGTGGGTTCCTGACATCTTTTCGTGCTCCAGCGAAAAACGACAATCCGCCGCGTCCGCCCCACGACCAAACTCGCAGGATATGGCCTTAGTCGCCACTGCTCAGAGCTTCGCTGACTGAGACAAAGCCGTCGCCGTCGAGGTCGAGCGAGCGGAATTTCTCGGCTGTGCCGGGAAACTCGTCGAGGCTGATTTCCTGGTCGCGGTTCTCGTCCATGTAGACAAACCAGTCTGGCCCGGTTGGCGCGGGCGGCGGCATGGCGGCCATCCGCGCTGTCGGAGACGCGCCCATCGGCACTCCGCGACCCAGCCACAGCGTCATTGAGCCGGGCAGTTCTGCCAGCGTGATTTGCCCGTCGTCATCGGTATCGAGCGCCAAGAGCACGTCGGCCGCGGCTTGCAATTCGCGTTTGGTCAGGCGGCCGTCGTGGTTGGCGTCCAACAGCGGAAACAACACGTCCTGATCGTCATTGACCAGGGCGCGGATGGCCGTGGCCCGCGGTTGCTGCCGGCGCTGATAGGCCAGCAGTTCATTCATGTACAGCTTGCCGTCGGAATCGGTATCCGCTTCATCAAAAATGCGGGCCAACTGAGGCGCGGAGTCGCCGGTCTCGTCTTTTTCCAGATAGCCATTTTTATCCTTGTCGAGCATTTCGAACTGCGTCTGAGCAGGGGCTTGGCCGGCCGCTGACTGGCGGTCATCGAGCACCATTCGCAAGCGGTAATCTGGCAGCCGCAGCAGCAGGCCGTTTGGCAAGTGCGCTACCAGGTCGCCTTCCGGCCCCAGATCCTCGCACACCTCGACGAGCGAAATGCCGGCCAGCAAGTCGCCTGTGCGGCCGAAGTTGGCGGCCAAGATGAGGTGCGGCTCGAGCGTATCGAGCGAGCGCACTTCTTCGCTCGTCAGAGTGCCGTCGTGGTTGGCATCGAGGCGGTCGGCGAGCGATTTGAAGAGCGGCGACGCATCGTCGGGAATCTGGTCGCCGGCGAGATAAAGCTCCGCCAACGCATAGAGAATGCCGTCCCAAGAAGCTCGCTTACCCAACCGCAGCGCGGCCGGTTGGTTGAGATAGGCATTCTGACGGGCCGACATCGCCTGTTCGTCGCCAGCCAGCGAATCGTCCAACTCGCCCCACGACACCAGATGATCGTCGTTGGCATCGCGTGCCCGTAGACGCTGCGCGGCGGCTGTCAGTTCCGCGGCGTCGAGCACTTCGTCGTCGTTGGCATCGAGCATGATACGGATGATCGAGTCGCGGCGATTGGAATGGCGGTATTGCGTCGAACCTGCCAGCGAGAACGCGTCGCCGGTGCTTTTGGCGCGTGAGACAATCCGCCGCGCCTCCTCGCGATCGATGAGGCCGTTTTGATTCGTATCATAAGTCCTCAAAAACTCTTTATGCATCACGTTGCGTGTTCGCACATCGAAGCGCTCCGCGAAGACACGCTTGGGATCGCTATAGATCTCTTCCCACGTCGGCCGGCCGTCGCCATCGCGATCGGCCAGCTTGAGCGCATCGTCGACCAGTTCTTCGCGAGCGGCGGCAAACGGCCGGCCGTCGATCGTCATCCGCAGTTCGATCACGAGCGGGCAGCCGGGTAAAAACAGGATGAGCCGCTCACGCGCGACGTCGTCGCTGACAGGGACAACGGCTTCGGCCGTTTCAGCAACGCTGCTCTCGGCCGCTGGTTGTGAGGCAGGCTGT
>DASVHB010000274.1:0-2416 GCA_036379195.1 Pirellulales bacterium | reverse complement strand
TGGGGACTCGCTGCGGTCGGCCCACCCTACATGCTCTGCCCCAGCCGCCGGCGCATTTGCCGAACTTGTCCATCAAACCGGATCAGACGCGGAGCGAAAGGCGAAAAGATCGCTTTCGCTACGACAGCCGAGAGGTCGCGTGATGCGCGCCGCCTCTCGGCCGCCGCGGTGATCCCTGAGTCACCGGGGCGGCGGTCAACCGCCACCCCGGTGCTCAGTCATAAAGCTCCATCGCGAAGCACCTGCCGGAGCGGCCGACCCAGAGACCGCTGGCCCAACAGGCTCACTGCTCCGACCCAGGAGGGAGGGTCGCGCGCCCGATTCCCGCAAACCAGACACGCTGACGATGGAGCTTTTCAAAGATTTCGTTCGGGAGTCAACTCCGTGGTTCTTTGGAAGCGAATCCGCTGTTCACGCACTCGCGCGGTACAACCGCTCCGGCGACAGCGACTCATACAGCCATTGCCTGGCCACCTGGCGATCGTCGAATCTGTCTTGCTTGCCGCCAATCTGCCGAATCGTTTCGTGCCCCCCGCCGGCAATCAACACGCAATCGCCGGGCTGGGCTTGGCCGAGCGCACAAACAATCGCCTCGCGGCGGTCGTCGCCGGGGGCCACCGCCACCTCGGCGGCGGCTTTCGCCACGCGGCGAAGCCGCCGGTGCTTTGACTTATCGCGGTCGCCGCTTGCGCCGAAGACGCAAATCAAACGACCGCTGGTGACTGCTCGCAGGGTTTCCAGACAACTGGCCAGCGCGCCGGCCGTGCGGGCGCGGTCGACATACACCCCGAATGGCTGCCCACACTCCAGGCGTTCCAGTCTGCCGGGCACGCGCTGAATCGCCTCGAGGCCCTGCACGATGGTCGGCAAGTCGATCGAGTAGGCCAGTCCGACCGCGGTGGCCAGCAGGCAGTTGTAAATGTTTTGATTGCCGATCAACGGCGTGCGCACCGGAATGGTTTCGCCACCAACCGACAGAAGAAACGTTTGCTCGCTGGCCAACCGTTCCAGCGGCAAGGCGGTTACTTCAGCAGGCCCTTGCATGCCGACCGTCAGAACCGGACCGTCGAGCCTCGCCAGCATGCTTTCGGCCAGTGGGTCGTCGACATTGACCACCGCGAAGCCTTCGGGCAGCAGGTGATCGAACAAGTTGGCGTTGCGTGTTTTTTGTATGCCGCCATGAGAACGAGGCGGGCGACTGTGCGCGTTTGTCACACAGGCGACATCGAAATCGAGCCCCGCCACACGCTGCCGCTCGAGTCCGCGGCTCGAGACTTCCACCACCGCATGCGTGCAACCGCCAGCGGCAATGCGAGCCATCCACCGGGCCATCACGAGCGGCGGCGGCGTGGTCCAACGCGCATCTTGCCAGGTGTCGCCGTCGAAATACCCTAAGGCTCCCAAGACGCCCGACCGCATGCCTGCGGCCGCCAGGACGGCAGCGGCCAGATAGCTGGTAGTTGTCTTGCCCTTCGTGCCCGCGACGGCAACCAACTTCAGCTTTTGCGCGGGATAACCGGCCAGCGCTTGGCAAAGGCGGCCATAGGCTTCTCGGGCATCTTCGACCAGACAGAACGGCACCATGTGGCCGGGTGCGTGGCCGGGGATTGCGTCGCCGGGAATTGCACCAACGGCAATAGGGCGATCGGCCAAAATCGCGGCGACGCCCCGTTGGATGGCTTCGGCCACACGATGGTGGTCGTTGCCGCTTCTTCCCTTGAGCGCCACGAACAAATCGCCCGGTCGGCAGTGGCGGCTATCGGCGCAGCAACTGCTTACGTACACATCGCCCGAGCTAAACACCGCGTCGGGCAAGTGCTGACGTAAGCTAAGTCCGCGAGCCTGTGGGGCCCGATCGATCATGGCGTAAGGCCTCCGTGCCTTGCTGCCGAAGCGAATTGCGTGTGGAGGGCGGGTGAATTGCGGGCGGGATTGTCGCAGTTTTCCGTTGGGTGTCAAGGCAGGTTTCTCGATGAGGATTTTCGCCAATTTTCGCCGCCATATCGATCAGATGGCATCCAGGTAGCCTTATCTCACTTACCAACGTTTACACGGGACCGGCAAACTACGCAGACCTTGCCGGACCACACTGCGGCGCCGAATGACACACCGCCGGCGCGCCGAAGCGCTCTATGGGTAGGCGAACGCTGCTGAGGGAGCAGTTCGATGTGCCGTGTGCGACCACCTCCAGATGGGATGCCGCGCCGCGTGTTTGCTAGTGCCCAAAGAGCTTCGGGCCATCGGGCTTGTAGGCGCCGGCGCCGCCCTGCTCGCGCGCTCCATGCCACCAGTTGGGCCAGACCCGGCGCAGGTAAAAGATACCGACGTAATCGCGCCCCCACACGCCTTCATCGGGCCTGCGCGGCTGACCGCGCCAACTGGGCGCGCCGCCGCCCACCCAGCCATATCCATACGC
>DASVHB010000273.1:0-5629 GCA_036379195.1 Pirellulales bacterium | reverse complement strand
AATTTGCAATGACGTCTGTAGGAACGGACTCCGTGCCGTTCCGTGTGGGCGAACCGAAGTCGCTCAAACTAACCCGACGCGCAAGCGAGGAAAACCTCTTGACTCGGGCGAGCGCCTCGCTGGCGCTTCGGGTTAGTGTCTCGTCGCCGGCGTGAGGCTCTTCGACGGCGCGCAATCTCAAGAAAGTCGCGATTTTGCATCACTGCGGTGGGCGATGAAACTGCTGACGATCGAAACCACCTGCGACGAAACAGCCGCCGCCGTCATTGACGACCAGCTTGCGGTGCTCGGCGCGGCGGTGGCCTCGCAAGATCGGTTGCACGAGCGGTTTCGCGGCGTCGTGCCCGAAATCGCCTCACGGGCGCATGTCGAACGCATTCTGCCGGTGATTGATGAGGCGCTGCGGAAAGCCGGCGTCAACGTGCGCGAGATCGAAGCGGTGGCCGTGGCCAATACGCCGGGGTTGGCCGGTTCGCTGCTGGTCGGGCTGTCGGCCGCCAAAGCGCTGGCCGTGGCGCTCGAGGTTCCCTTGGTGGCCGTCAACCATGTGCAGGCCCACATCTATGCCTGCCGGCTGGCGTACGGGGCAGAAGTCTTTCCTTGCGTGGGGTTGGTGGTCAGTGGCGGCCATACCAATCTGTATCGCTGCGCAGATGCGTTGGATTTTGAATTGCTCGGCGGAACGATTGATGACGCGGCGGGCGAGGCGTTTGACAAAGTAGCCGCGATGCTAGGACTCGGTTATCCCGGCGGACCGGCCATCGAGCGCGCGGCCCAGAGCGGCAACGCCCGCGCTTACCATTTCCCGCGTGCTTTTCTGCACGAACCGCAGCGGCTGGCGTTCAGCTTCAGCGGCCTGAAGACGGCGGTGCGTTATCAGATTGCCGGGCGTGGTTCGTCGGGCGAGATCGTTCCGCCCCATGATCCACCAACACGCGCCGATCTGGCCGCCAGTTTTCAGCAAGCCGTGGTCGACGTGCTGGTGGCCAAGTCGCTCGAGGCGCTGCGGCACACCGGCTGGTCGAGTCTTTGTGTGGGCGGGGGCGTGGCCGCTAACCGCGCCTTGCGCGAGCAGTTGGCCAAAACCGCCGCCGCGGAGTCGTTTCGCCTCTATATTGCTCCTCCGCACCTTTGCACCGACAACGCCGTGATGGGCGCCATCGCTGTCGAGCGGCTGCGGGCCGGTCTGACCGAGTCGCTCGAGCTCGATATCACGCCGGGCCTCGTTCGGCCATTGTCGCCTTTCGCTCCGCGAAAGTAGCGCTATTCTCGCCCAGCAACGGGCGGCAATGGCGACGGTTCATTGGCACACCACAATCCAGCCGTTCGCTCGCAGGCGGCCGAACAGCCAAGGGCGTCGTAGGGCGTGGCGGCGCTGGGTATCGAGCGCAATGAACTCGACGATGCCAAAGCCCGCCTCCCGCAAATCGGCCACGATTTCGCGGCGGGTGAACACGTGCAAAAACATATTCGGAATGCCGCGATAGTCAAAGAACTTGTCGCCCGGCTCTTGGTCGCGGCGCACCAGCGAGGCCAACAGGTTTTTGGCCAGCCAGACGCGCCCCTGCGGATCGAACAGGTTGTACCAGCGGTTGTGAATGTGCAGCACAAACTTTCCGCCGGGCTTGAGAATGCGTCGCGTGTGCCGCAGCGCCCGCAAACGATTGGCCCGGCCGCGAATCATGCCCAGCGTGCTGAACATTGAAATGCAATAGTCGGCCACGCTGTCGCGCAGGCAATCGAGCTCGGTCAGGTTCGCCCGCAGGCGTTCGATCGGCAATTGCTCTTGGGCCGCTTTGTCGCCCACGACTTCGAGCATGGGCATCGAGAGATCGACGGCCAGTCCGGGAAAACCGCGCCGCGCGAAAGGCACCAAAAGCCGCCCGGTGCCGCAGCCCAGGTCGACCAGCAGACCGGGCTGCGTGAAATGCCGCGCCAGCACGGCTTCGTCGAAATCGAACAGGCTGTTTTGGGCAAAATAATCGTCGTAATGATCGGCGATGTGATCGGCATGCGCGTATTGCCACAGTCCCCGCGTGACGCCGGGCGGAAGTCGCCATTGGGGAAGATCGGCATTCACGCGGCGGCCCTTCTACGCGATCAAGGAGAAAACCACAAAGTACACGAAGAACACGAAGAAGAGTACACTATGTGCCCAGGCTCCGATCTCGACCTGCCAAGGCACAACCGGATGGACAAAGACCTTTGTGCTCTTTGTGGTTCCCCTGCCCCGTTGTTGCGCTGCCTTGACGCTCGCCGGAACGCCAACCTACGATAGCCCCATGGAAAAAACCAAGGTCGCCATTGTCGGGCTGGGCACGGTGGGGTCGGGCGTGGCCCGGCTGCTGCTCGATTACGGCGATCGCACCGCGCGCCACGCCGGCCGCACACTGTGGCTGGAGCAAGTCGTGGTTCGCGATCCGACCAAACCCCGCGACTGCGATTTGCCCGAGGGCATTGTATCGAACGATCTGCGCAAAATCACCGGCGACCCCGAGATCAGCGCCGTGGCCCATCTGGTGGGCGGGCTTGAGCCGGCGCGGTCGATCATGGTCTCGTTGCTCGAAAGCGGCAAAGACGTGGTCACCGCCAACAAGGCGCTGCTGGCCGAGCACGGTCCCGAGCTGTTCGATCTGGCCCGAGAGCTGGGCCGCTCGATCGCCTTCGAGGCTTCGGTGGCCGGCGGCATTCCGATCATCGCCAACATCAGCCAGTGCCTGTCGGCCAATCAGATCGAGTCGCTCACGGCCATTCTGAATGGCACGAGTAATTACATTTTGACGCAGATGGACGAGCGCGGCGCCGATTACGCTTCGGCCCTGGCCGAGGCCCAGCGGCTGGGATACGCCGAGGCCGACCCGACCATGGACGTCGATGGCACCGACACCGCCCAGAAGCTGGCCATTCTCGCCCACCTGGCGTTTGGGGCGCGCGTGCATTGGCGCGACATTGCGCGGCAAGGCATCGACGGCCTGGACGTGATCGACCTGCGATTTGCCCGAGAGCTGGGCTACCGCGTCAAGCTGCTGGCGGTGGCCGAGCTGGCGGCCGAAGGCTTGGAGCTGCACGTCTCGCCGACGCTGGTCAAAGCCGGCACGCCGCTGGCCGAAGTCCGCGGGGCCTACAACGCCGTTCGCGTGGTGGGCGACGCCGTCGGCAAAGTTTTTTTTCACGGCCTCGGCGCGGGCCAGATGCCCACGGCTTCGGCGGTGGTGGCCGATCTGATCGATACGGTCGTGGGCCGCACCGCCATCACCTTTCGCACGCTTGAGCTTTGGTCGCAGCGCGAAGCGCGCGTCGCCACTCGCGACCCCGCCAACATTTCCGGCCAGTCTTACTTGCGGTTCAATGTCGAAGACCGGCCGGGCGTGATGTCGGAAATCACCGGGGCGCTGGGCCGCCGCGGCATTTCGATCGCCTCAGTCATTCAGCGCGAGCCGCCCGCCGGCGACGGCGCCGTGGTGCCGCTGGTGATCATGACGCACCGCACCACCGAAGGCGCGCTTCAGACCGCCATGCAAGACATCGACCGACTGAACTGCGTCCGTGCCGGCAGCGTGAGAATCAGAATTCGTGATTGATCGCAAACTGGTTCTGGAAGCATCGGTGAGCTAGAATAGTGATTGGGGCTGCTGACGATTTACTTTTGAGCGGGCCGAGGTGCATCGAATGACGAGAATCGCGGTAAGCGACACACTGCGGGGCTTGCTGCACGACCTCTCGCGGCCGTTGGAATTCTGCGACGAAAACGGGCAGGTTCTCGGGCGATTTGTGCCCGAAAACGAAACCGCCGCACGTCCCTATGAGCCGCCACCGCTGACCGAAGAAGAAATGAAGCGACGTGAATCCGAAGGGCCTACGTACACGACCGCTGAAGTGCTCGCCTACTTGGAAAGTCTCGAATGACTGTCCGCTGGACTGCGGAGGCACGGAGCGAACTGGCAAATATCTGGCTCCGCGCGGATTCCGCGCAGCGGCGCGCCATTTCAGCCGCCGCGCATGCGATTGATCGGCGGTTAGCGATCAATCCGGACAACGAAGGCGAGTCGCGGTCTGCCGGGTGCTATTCGAACGGCCGCTTGGAATCATGTTTCGGGTCCATCAAAGCCGAGCGGTGGTTCGCGTAACGCGCGTTTGGAGAATCCGCTAGCTCGCGTTATCATCGGCTAGTCCCAATCCAACGTAACCGTGCACCTGGGTTGGTGTGCCTCGCTAGCGCGTCGGGTTAGTGTGGCGGTCAACCACCAACCACCAGCCACCAACCACCAGCCACCAACCACCAGCCACCAGCCACCAGCCACTTTTGTGAAATACGCCATCATCATTCCCGACGGCTGTGCCGACGAACCGCAGCCCGCGCTTGAAGGTCGCACTCCGCTGCAAGCCGCCCGCACACCGGCGATGGACGCCCTGGCCCGCTTGGGCGTGGTGGGCCGGGCCAATCATGTGCCCGCCTCGCTGCCGGCCGGCTCCGATGTGGCGAATCTCAGCCTGCTGGGATACAACCCGCTGGAGCACTTTACCGGCCGAGCGCCGCTGGAGGCCGCCGCCCAAGGCATCGCCCTGGGAGCGAACGACTGGGCCATACGCTGCAACCTGGTGACGGTCGAAAACCAGACGATGCGCGACTTCACGGCCGGGCATATCTCGACCGACGAAGCTCGGCAGTTGCTCGCAGACGCGCAACAGCACCTGGCCGGCGAGCAGCTTGAGTTTGTGCCGGGCGTCAGCTATCGCAACTTGCTGATCTATCGCGACGGCAAGCGGCCGCCGCCGTTCACGCACGACACGCGGGCCACGCCGCCGCACGACCTGACCGACCAATCGGTGCTCGACGATTATCCGCGCGGGCCCGGCAGCGACTTGCTCAATCAGCTCATGCACGACAGCGTGCCGCTGTTTGCCGACCATCCGGTAAACGCGGCCCGGCGGCAATCGGGCAAACTGCCGGCCACCAATGTCTGGCTATGGGGCCAGGGCAAAGCGCCCGCTCTGAAGCCCTTTGCCGATCTTTATGGACGGCGGGGCGCGATGATTACGGCGGTCGATTTGCTGCGTGGCCTGGCGGCGCTGTTGGGTTGGCGGCGCATC
This sequence comes from Pirellulales bacterium, assembly GCA_036379195.1. GTDB lineage: Bacteria > Planctomycetota > Planctomycetia > Pirellulales > JAICIG01 > JAICLL01. The sequence goes on along the minus strand of DASVHB010000273.1, from coordinate 538 downwards.
GAGGTGCCCGGCGCCACCGGGTATCTCGACACCGACTATGCGGCCAAGGGGCGCTACGCCATCGACGCTCTGGCCGATACCGATATCATTTGCGTACACGTCGAGGCCACCGACGAAGCCTCGCACGAAGGCAGGTGCGACGAGAAGATCAAGGCGCTGGAGGCGATCGATCAGCACATCGTCGCGCCGCTGCACGCCGCGTTGCAGGCCCAAGGCGAATACCGCATTTTAGTCACGCCCGATCACCCCACGCCGCTGCGCACCAAGACGCACAGCCACGGCTATGTGCCGTTTGTCATCGCCGGCAGCGGCATCACGCCCGACGCCGCACAAACCTATGACGAAGTCGCCGCGGGCGACTCCGCACGGTCCTTCGACGAAGGCTGGCGGCTAATGCGGTTTTTTCTCGACCTCGGCTGATTCACGTGGCCGCCGTCACATCGGCCGCAAAACGTCTGTAGGGAACTGCGATTCGACGCCGTATCGCCCCTCGCGCCAGCGCCGCGGGGAACGGTCTCTAATCGTTTTGAGCATCGCT
>DASVHB010000272.1:0-17780 GCA_036379195.1 Pirellulales bacterium | reverse complement strand
ACGATCAAGAGCATCGGCTCCGACTCGATGAACAATTTGATGACCTTTTGGACCCAAGGTTTTCGGGAGTTTTATCCCAACGTTCAGGTTGAAGTCGAAGGCAAAGGCTCGTCGACCGCGCCGCCCGCCCTGATTGCCGGCACCGCCAACTTTGGTCCCATGAGCCGCGAGATGAAGAGCAAAGAGGTGGATGCGTTCGAGACGCGGTACGGCTATCCGCCGACGGCGCTGCCGACGGCCATCGATATGCTGGCCGTCTACGTACACAAAGACAATCCCATCGCCGGGCTGACGCTTCCGCAGCTCGACGCCATGTTTTCGAAGAATCGCAAACTGGGCTTCCCGCACGACCTTCGCACGTGGGGCGAACTGGGATTGCCAGGCCGGTGGGCATCGCTCTCGATCAGCCTTTACGGACGCAACTCGGCCTCGGGAACTTACGGCTATTTCAAAGAGCTGGCGTTGGCCAACGGCGACTACAAAGACTCGGTCAAGCAATTGGCGGGCAGCGCCACCGTGGTGCAGTCGATCGCTCAGAACTCCGGCGGAATTGGTTACAGCGGCATTGGTTATCTGACCGCCGACGTGCGCGCGGTGTCGTTGGCCGACGACGCCGGCGAGCAGTTCATCGCCGCCGAGCCGCTCAATGGCTACAGCGGCGAGTATCCGCTCAGCCGGTTTCTGTATGTCTACATCAACTACGAGCCGGGCGAGGAGCTCGATCCGCTGCGCCGAGAATTCGTGCGTTACCTGTTCAGCCGCGACGGCCAGCGACAAGTGATCAAAGACGGCTATCTGCCGTTGAAAAGTAACACGGCCGCTGCCGCCTTGAAATCGGTGGGCATTGAGCCGCAAAGTAGCGGTATGCTCGGAGATCGCGCGGAACTTCGCGGAGCAAACGACGCCACCAGCGCGGTGGCCGGACGATAAGCACCATGGCAGGCGACGCAGTGACCAATTCGATCTCGTTCACCGGCCGCAGGCGCCAGCGGCGCACGCGCTGGCAAATGCGGGCCGCCGATGCGCTGGCGCATGGGCTGATTGTCGCCGGCGGAATCGGCACCATCGCGGCGGTGTCGCTGGTTTGCGTTTTTCTGGTCTGGGTGGTTCTGCCGTTGCTGGCGCCGGGCTTGGCAGACCCCGCGGCGCGGCGCCCCCTGGTAAAACTGGAATCCGCGAAGGCGAACTGGAAAGAGCCGCCGCGGCGCATCGCCATCGACGACCATCAGTTGTTGGGTTATGCGTTGACCGGCGATGGGCAGTTCGATGTTTTCCGGCTGGATGGCGAGCACTGTGGCCAGGTGCTTCAGCGGCGGCGAATCGTGGAGGAAGGCGCGCCGCCGCTGACCGCCGTCTCGTCGTCGTCGACCGACGACCGCGTGGCGCTGGGTTTTGCCGATGGCGCCGTGCGGCTCGGCAGGTTGTCGTTCGTCGCCGAGCTTTTGCCGCGGCGCGAGCAGGCGACCGAGTTTGCGCAGCTTCAGGCGGGCCAGCAGGTGGCCGACGGCCCGAGTCTCGTCGAGCGGACGTCGCAGGGCAAATTGCGCCGTCACACTTTGGCGGTTGAGATTGAGCCGCCCTTGAGTGAATCGCTGCCCGCGGCCGTCGAGCTGCTCGACATAAGCTGGCGGAGCCGCGGCGCGGTGCTGGCGGCCTACGCGAGCGACGGCACCCTGCGGTTGAGCGTATTGAAGGCCTTGCGCGATCCCGACAGCGAGAAACGGATTTACAAAATTCGTAGCGTCGAGTTGCCGCGATCGGGCCGCGCTCCAGCAGAGAAGCCGCTGGCGCTGTTGGTCTCCGGCGTGGGCGACAATGTCTTTGTGGCCTGGAAAAACGGCTGGCTGGTGCGATATGAAACCCACGGCGCGCAGCCGCCGCGGATCGCTGAGGAACTCGATTTGACGCCCGAGCCGGGTGTCTGGCTGACGGCCATCGACATGCTGATTGGAAAAGTTACGCTCGTGGCGGGCGATAGCACGGGGCGCGTGCGAGCATGGTTCCGCGTCAACCGCGGCCCCGCCGAGCCATCCGCAGACGTTCTCCGCAACCAGCGGCCGGCGGCCGCCACGTCGATGGTGGCCGCTCACGATTTGCCCGGACTGTCGGCGGTCGCCGCGCTGGCGCCCAGCCGGCGCAGTCGCATGTTGGCGGTGGGATATGCCGATGGGCGGCTGCGGATGTTTTACGTGACCAACGACGCGCTGTTGGCGCAGAGCCACCCAGAGCATGCCCTGATGCACAGCGGCGCGCGCTGGGATCCTCGTCTCGATCGCCTGGCGATGGCGCCGCGCGACGACGGTCTGCTGGGCGCCAATGCCAATTCGCTCTCGCTTTGGGCCGTTCATCTTCCCCATCCCGAAGTTTCGCTGCGCTCGCTGTTTCTGCCCATCTGGTATGAAGGCTACGACGGGCCGTCGCATGAATGGCAGTCGTCGGGCGGCGCCGACCATTTCGAGCCTAAGCTGGGGCTGACCAAGTTGATCTTTGGAACTCTCAAGGCGACGTTTTATTCGCTGTTGATTGGCGTGCCGCTGGCGCTGATGGCCGGGGTCTATACCAGCGAGTTCCTGCACCGCCGCGTGCGGGCGCGGGTAAAGCCGACTATCGAATTGATGGCCAGCTTGCCCAGTGTTGTGCTCGGCTTTATCGCGGCGCTTGTGCTGGCGCCGATCGTCGAACGTATTCTGCCCGCGGTGCTGGTGGCGCTAGTGACCGTGCCGCTGTCGCTCTTGGCCGCCGCATTTTTGTGGCAAATGATGCCTAAAGCGGCGCGCTCGCGGCTGGCGGGTTGGCGATTCGCCGGGATGTGCCTGGCTTTGCCGCTAGGAATTTGGTGGGCGTACGCACTCGGCCGCCCGATCGAGCGATGGCTGTTTGCCGGCGACGTCATCGCCTGGCTGAACGGCGGCAGCGGATCGGGCGCCGGCGGCTGGATGCTGTTGTTCGTGCCCATGGCGGCGCTGGGCGCCGCATGGTTCTTGGCAAGTTATCTGAATCCGTTTTTGCGGGCGCGAATGCGTTCGTCGAGCGAGCTGCGGTTGGCGTCGGTCGAGTTTGCTAAATTCGTCGCCGCTGTGGCGGTGTCGGTGTTCGCCGCGTGGCTGCTGTCGCTCATCATGACGGCCGCGGGCTTCGATCCGCGTGGCACGTTGATTGGCCCCTACGAGCAACTCAACGCCCTGGTGGTCGGTTTTGTCATGGGTTTCGCCATTATTCCCATCATTTATACAATTGCCGAAGACGCCCTTTCGACGGTGCCGCAGCATCTGCGGTCGGCTTCGCTTGGCGCCGGCGCCACTCCCTGGCAGACCGCCACCCGCATCGTCATTCCCACCGCCATGAGCGGGCTGTTTTCAGCGGTGATGGTCGGGCTTGGCCGCGCCGTCGGCGAGACGATGATTGTGCTCATGGCCGCCGGTAACACTCCCGTGCTCGATTGGAATATTTTCAATGGCTTCCGCACGCTGTCGGGCAATATCGCCGAAGAGATGCCCGAAGCCGTCAAAGACAGCACGCACTATCGGACGCTCTTTTTGGCAGCCTTGGTCTTATTTGCCGTGACGTTTGTGTTGAACACGGTGGCCGAGCAGGTCCGACAACGGTTTCGCAAAAGGGCATTTCAATTGTAGTGTCAACCGCCGTTCTGCCATCTGCAACTCGTCCCAGCAGCGTCCGGCGCGCGCGTCGCCCGGGTCGTGCGCTGTTGGCGGCGCACGGCGAGCCGATGGTCTGGCTCACCGGCGGCGCGCTGGCCGCCGCCTTGGCCATGATCCTGGTGTTGCTCGGTTTTATTTTTTATCAGGGCGTGATTACCTTTTGGCCCGCGCCGCTCGTCGAGCTGCATCTTTACGGCGGTCGCAACGTACTGGGCGAAATCGTCCGCGCCGAGAACTTTCGGCCAGAGGATTCTTTTTTCACCGCCCTTGAACCGTCGGTGGCCGAGACGGTCCGGCGGTCGATCGAGGCGACCGGCGGTGAAACCAGGCGACAATTGGTGCGCACCGGGAACTTCGAGCTGACCAATACGCACTTCGAATGGATCGACGATGCCTTGGTGGCCGAGTGGAGCACGCCCGAGTGGGCCGTGACGGTCGAGCGCGTGAGCTGGGGGCGTTTCTATGGGTGGCCACGGCAATTCTTGATCGATGGGAAGCCGGTCGCCGCGACTTCAGACGAAGTTTGGCGGCAATTCGAGCGGCATCACCCCGAGGTGTGCGAGCGCTGGCGCCAGCGGCGCCGGCTGGAAGAGCGCATGGGCCGGATCAACGACGTGGTCGAAGAGGCCCGGCTCGAACTGCGCGGCAGCGAGCTGCGCGGCGGACGCGATACGCCACGTTGGCAACTACAATCGCAGCGACTGGCCGACGCGCAGGCCGAAGCCGAGCGGCGATTTGCCGAAATCGGGCCTGAGATGGATCGCCTCGAGCAAGCCAACGCCCGGTTCCAGATGGTGCTGTCTACCGCCGACGGTCAGCAAGCCACGCTCGCGCTGGCCGACATGGTGCGGGCGTATCCGGCCAATCGGCTTGGCGTTTGGGGCAAGCTGGGGGTGTATTTGTCGCGCTGGCAGGAGTTTCTCACCGACGAACCGCGCGAAGCCAATAGTGAAGGAGGCGTCTACCCGGCTATCTTCGGCACCGTGCTGATGACGCTAGTGATGACGCTGGCGGTGGTTCCATTCGGCGTGCTCGCGGCGCTTTATCTGCGCGAATACTCCAAGGGCGGATTGGTGGTGACGGTGGTGCGGATCGCCATCAACAATCTGGCCGGAGTGCCCAGCATCGTATTTGGCGTTTTTGGCTTGGGATTCTTCTGTTACATCGTGGGGGGCTTTATCGACCACGGACCGACTACGGCCTGGCGGCCTGGCCCCTGGTTCGTGTGGTTGGCGGTGCTGATCGTCGTCTCGCTGGCGGCCATCTTGTTTTCGGCTGCCGCGTTGAAGCAGGGAGATCGCACGCGCAAAACCATCTCGCGGCTGACGCTGGCATTGTGGTTGGCCAGCATTGCGCTGCTGGTCGTTGTATTGGCTCACGCGCCGTTCTTCCATGGATTCTTTGCGGCTCGCTCGGCGGCCGGTAGCCCCACATTCGGCAAGGGCGGTTTGATTTGGGCTTCGCTCACGCTGGCGCTGCTGACGCTGCCGGTAGTGATTGTGGCGACGGAAGAGGCGCTAGCCGCCGTGCCGCGCTCGATGCGCGAGGGTTCGTATGCCTGCGGGGCGGGCAAATGGCAGACCATCCGCCGTATTGTCTTGCCGCGCGCCATGCCCGGCATCATGACCGGCATGATTCTGGCCATGGCGCGCGGCGCCGGCGAGGTGGCGCCCTTAATGTTGGTGGGAGCGGCCAAGCTGGCACCCAGGCTGCCGTTGGACACCACGCCGCCGTTTTTGCATCCGCAGCGGAGCTTTATGCACCTGGGCTTTCAGGTGTTCGATCTGGGTTTTCAAAGTCCCAATAGCGAGGCGGCCAAACCGATGGTGTTCACCACCACCTTGCTCTTGATTGCGATCATTGCCATGCTGAATTTGGCGGCGGTTTGGCTACGCACGCGGTTCAGCCGCCGCTTTGCCGGCAGCCATTTTTAACGCTACTCGACCAACGAAATAACGAATTTCCGTGACGATTCCCACTTCTACCTCGCCGGCCAGTCCGCGTCTGCCACGACCCTCCGACGTGCATGGCCGCGGGCGCAAACTTGGCGTCACCGGCCGGCTGGAGGCGATTGCCCGCGGCGAATCGGTTTCCACCGAGACCCACCCTTCGATCGCCGCCCAAGAGCCGGTGCTCGAAGTCAATGATTTTTGTCTCTGGTATGGTCAAAAGCAGGCCCTGTTCAATATCTCGATCGCCATTCCCCGCGGCAAAGTGACCGCGCTCATCGGTCCGTCGGGCTGCGGCAAGTCGACCTTGTTGCGGTCGGTCAACCGGCTGAACGACCTGATTGACAACGTGCACATCGCGGGCGACATGCGGCTCAACGGCGACACGATTTACCACACCCGCGTCGATGTCATCGAGCTGCGCAAACGGATGGGCATGGTCTTCCAGAAATCAAACCCGTTCCCCATGAGCATCTATGAGAACGTCGTCTATCCCCTGCGGATCGACGGCGAACGCGACCGCCGCGTGCTCGACGAAGTCTGCGAACGCAGCCTGGTGGGGGCCGCGCTGTGGGATGAAGTGAAAGACCGCTTGCACGAAAGCGGGCTCAGCCTTTCCGGCGGGCAGCAGCAACGCTTGTGTATCGCGCGGGCCATCGCCGCCGAACCCGAGGTGCTCTTGATGGACGAGCCTTGCTCGGCCCTCGACCCGATCGCCACGGGCAAGATCGAAGATCTGATTCGCGAGCTGCGCGGATCGTATTCAATTTTGATCGTCACTCACAACATGCAGCAGGCGTCGCGTACCAGCGACTACACGGCGTTTATGTACCTGGGCCGCGTGCTGGAGTACGGCCCCACGCAAGACATTTTTACCAAGCCGTATCTGAAAGACACCGAAGACTACGTGACCGGGCGGTTTGGTTAGTGGCTCCTCATTTTTGGGTTGCTGGGAGCGCTGACTGTCAAATCCAGGACTTTGAGATTATTCTGGAGTCATTATGGCCCAAGTCGAAAGCCCTTCCACCACGATAACGCTGACCGAGCTGGTGCGGCTTTTTGGTCCCATGCCCGCCTGGCGCATCCGGAGTGTTCCCGCGCCTGGCACCGCCACCGAACCGGACGTGGTTGAAATCGAGCGGAGTGAGAACCGCCTGTGCGAACTGGTCGACGGTGTGCTGGTGGAGAAAGTTGTGGGATTCTACGAGAGCATTCTGGCGATTGCGCTTGCGCGGCGACTCGGCGATTTCGTCGAAGCGCACAATCTTGGCGTGGTGACGGGCGAGGGCGGCATGATGCGGCTCTTTCCGGGCTTGGTGCGGATTCCCGATGTGGCGTTTGCCTCGTGGAAAGAATTCCCCGAGGGAGTTACCGACGAGCCGGTTCCCGAGATCGTTCCCGATCTGGCCGTGGAGGTCTTGAGCGAGGGCAACACCAAGCAGGAAATGGACCGTAAGCTGAGTGATTACTTCGACGCCGGCGTCCGCCTGGTGTGGCTTGTCGAGCCACGCAAAAAGACCGTGGAAGTATTTTCCGCCAAGGACGCCTCAATCGTCCTCGACGAGAATGCGACGTTGACCGGCGGCGAGGTCCTGCCAGGGTTTTCGCTGCCGTTGAAGTCGCTATTCGCCAAGCCGCGGAAGAAATAAGTCGGCGTAGTTCATCGTCGCCACTGCCGACCGGTCGGCGTCGGGGCATCCGCAAGCTTCTGACCCAGCCAGTGGAACCGCCGCGCATTGCAACACGTGTTCGACGATCGCGGCGGCGGCCTGAGGGCCAGTTTCCGCGACGATGTCCGGCCACTGCTCCGGCGCCGCGATCCAGCCGCGGGTCAGCGCCTGGTCGATCAACGGCAAAAGTTCTTTAAGCATGCGCGCCGAGCCGATCAGCCCCCAACGGCCGGCGGATAATACGTCGCCGGAGCCTTCAGGCAAGAGTTGCACGACCGGCGCGCCGGCCAACGCGGCTTCGATGCCCGCGGTCGATGCGCAGCTCAACACGCAATCAGCCTCGGCGAAAAGCGAGGCGGCATCGCGGTTGTGGACCAAACGGATATCGAGTTGGGGCCAGCGATCCGCCACCGATTCAAAGACACCAGCGTCTGGCGTGCGAGGGTGCAGCTTGATGGTCAGTCGAGCGCCGGCGAATTGGCTGACGGCGGCGCAGGCCATTTCGAGCATGGCGGCATGGTTGCGACAGGTCAGATGAAACGTGACCGTGTCGGGTCGCTCATCGTCGGGTGGAACGGTGGCCAAAAGCAAGAATCGCGGGGACAGGTTTTGGTTCTGTAGGGAACGCCCTCTGTGGCGTTCCGTCGTATGCCAATCGACCCGCCATCGACGTCTGTAGGGAACGCCCTCCGTGGCGTTCCGTGAACTGCGCATCCGCGTCGCCCTGCTCTTGGCGGAGGGGCTCTTAGCGTGGTGCGCAGAGAGGGCATCCCGCGGCCAACCGGTTACGTGAATCCGCGCGTCATCGACGCCCCAATCAAGCAATTGCTGGCGGGTCGATTCGCCCCAGACGCAGATTTCGTCGGCGGCCAGCGGCGCGAATCCGAACGGTCCGCAAGGCGCACCATGTTGCACGACCAACGAGCCGACACCGTGACGCCGCGCCATGGCGACTGCCACCCGCTTGAAGGGAGTCGCGTCTTCATCGACCACCAGCGAGGTCGGTTGCACCGCTTCAAAATGTTCGTCGATTTGCTGCAGCCAACCGGCCTGCCGCACGCCCTGGGCCGCCGCCTGCTCGGAAAGCCAGCAGGCGATCGCTCGCCCCAGTTGCACGCCGCGGCAAACATTCGCTTCTGGGGTAGGGTGGGCCGAGCGCAGCGAGTCCCACCGCCGCGGGCAGCCCAACGCGGCAAGCTTCAATGCGGCCCAACGGTGGGACTGGCTGCGCGCGGCCCACCCTACAGGTCGCGGCAAGCGCGATGCCCGCGACGCAATGGTTCGGGTGTCATCGCATAACAGTTGCGCTAACCCGGCTCGGCGCCACTTCCACCAGGCCCGCACCGCGAATTGTTCGTACAGCCACCACACGCGGCAGCCGCGCGCCAGAAGTTCCGCGCAAACCGGGTCGAGCACCCGAGGATTTCCGCACAGAATAACGCGCGGATGATGATCGTTGCTCGAATACCGCCTAGAGGAAATCAAACTGGCCGCACGCCCCGCCCATCGCCGCCACGAGAACTTCCGCAAGGTTGAATCAGCCCCGCGACAGATGCCGTGGCGTCCGGGTTTTTGCCAATGTACGGCGATCTCCACGCCATGCCGTTCGGCGAGCGCGCCAAAGAGTTCGGCATAGACGGCGTCAGTTTCATCGGCCAGATATAATTGCCAGGTTTCGTCGGGCGCGGGCCGGTAGACTTCGTCGAAAAACGCGACCACTCGCAACAGCTTCACCAGAAAATATCGCAGGGCGAGCTCGTTGAGATAAGCCAGCGTCGGGTGGTTATCTGAGTAACAATCTGGAGTCCGCTGCGCGAGCCGCTCTGCTTGTTTCGCCGCCCATCGATCGATCCAGGCAAATCGTGCATCGATCGCGTCGTCGAGCGACCAGCGATTGGGGCGCGTCTCAGCGTCTGGCCACGACCCCTCCAGCAGTAACACGGGCTCTTCGGCGGGTAGTCCCGGGCCTTGTGCCCGGTTTGTGGAATCGCCGTGCAGCCGGCCACAAGGGCCGGGGCTACCGGCGAAAGTCGTGGTATCGCCAAGCAAACATGCGGCCAGCGCATGGCGCGCGAAGATCAGCATCTTCACACCGCCTGGCTTAGAGCGCTGGCCCGTGCGCGGGCCGGTTCGACCAGACTCAGCAGTTCGTCAAAGCGATTCAGATGATGCCCCGCCGTCACGCCGGTCGCGCGATGAAAAGCCACCGTCCGCAGCCCTGCCCGGCGGGCGCCATGCAGGTCTTCCGCGGCGTGGCCCACGAACGCCACATGCCGGGCTTCAAGACCCATCAGCCCCAGCGCCGAACGATAGCAAAACGCGTCGGGCTTGGTGCGCTCTAAATCGAGCGACGACAGCACCACCGAGAATCGATCGCCCAGCCCCAACCCGCGCAGCGTTTGCCGCAGTTCATCGCCGCTGCGCTCGGAATCGGTCAGCACGCCCAGCACGACGCCCCGCTCGGCCAGCCGCTCGATGGTCGTCCGCACGCCGGGCAAGGGCCGCAAAGTGGCGTCGAGATGCCGCTTGCGGGCCACGGCGGCCGCCACGACTTCGTCGATTTGCGCGTGCGTCAGCCCGGCCGCCAACAAGAACGAGCGAAACGCTTCGCTCATTTCACGCCGCCCGCAGTGTACGTCGTCCAGATACTCGTCGTCCCAGACGCGAAAAAAGCTGCGATAGCGAGTGTTCAAGCCCATGCGGGCCAAGAGCTGCAGTAGCCAGCGCCGCCAGAGGGTGGCGTCGTGCAGCACGTCGTCCATCTCGAACAGCAGCCCCTGCACCTTGACGTGGTTCATGGCATTCATCAGGCGACATCGTCGAGCGAAAGTTTTTCGTCGGCGGGCAAATCGCGTTTCAATCGGCGGCCGACGATCTGCCGCCGATCGAACCACGAAAGCCCGTCACCGGGACATTTCAAGGCGAGCATCGGCTCTTCGAGCCGTGTGCCCGCCGACAGAGGTTGCCGCGTCACGAGGCTGCGGCCCAGTTTGGCGCGAACGATCTCGACGCCTTCGGCGACGGGTTTGTCGACGCGGCCCAGCGCCGCCTCGACCCGCCGCACGTCGCGCACCAGTTGCCGGAACTCATCCGGCTCGAGCGAACAGGCGTGATCGGTGCCTTTCAGATTGCGGTCGAGCGTCAGGTGCTTTTCGATTAGCACCGCGCCCAGGGCGACCGCCACCGGTGGCAACAACACGCCGGGCGTGTGGTCGGAAAAACCAACCAACGAGCCATATCGCGCTGCCAGCGTTTGCATGCTGCGCAGATGAACCTGATCGAACGGCGTGGGATAGAGCGACGTGCATTGCAGCAGTGCGAACCGGCACGCCCGCTCACCGAGTACGCCGACCGCCGCATCGATTTCGTCGAACGACGACATGCCGGTGGAAAGAATGACGGGCTTGCCGCGGCGGGCCACGTCGGCCAGCAGCGGTAAATTGGCCAGATCGCGCGAGGCGATTTTGAAAGCCGCCGTGCCGAGCTCGTCGAGCAGCGCGGCGCTGGGCACGTCGCAGGCGGTGGCCAGATAAATCAAGCCATGTTCGGCGGCCCGGCGCGCCAGGCGCGCGTGGTCGTCGGCAGAAAGTTCCAGCGCGCGGCGATGATCGCCATAGGTGCGGCCAAAGGCGTGCCGGCTATGGTATTGGCGGCGGTGCGCTTCGCGCGAAAGCTCGCTGGGCAAATCGCGTTTGACGAGCTTGACGGCGTCGACTCCGGCCCAAGCCGCGGCATCGACAAGCTGCTCTGCCAGGGCCAGGCTGCCGTTATGGTTCTGCCCGATCTCGGCGACGATCAGCGCCGGCTGCTCTGCGCCGATCACACGCTGGCCGATGAGCATGGCCTCGGGCTTCATTGCCGGAATCCTTTCCCGCCTCTGCACTACTTGCCGGGCTTGTTGGCCGCCCCAATCGTTGGCAAAAGCGACATCAATTCGCCTGCCGGGGGACGGCGAGTTTACCAATCGCCCGATTCGGCCGTCAAGAGGGGCACCCCCATCGCGTGGCAAACATGACATTTGAATATCCAATCCCCGATTCGGCGGTCCGCAATTACTCGCCTTTCGCGGGCGGGCGACTGCCGCTAGAATCCCGCCCTCGCCGGCCAAGGAGTGGGCCGGCGAACAACACAAACGCCAGCTTGCGGCCCGCGTAGAGCGGCAAGCGGCACACCCAGGCATGGAGGCCACACGTGGATAAACTGCTGGTGACGGGCGTCGAGGGTTTGGTCGGAAGCAATGTGGCGGCCGTGCTCGCCGAGCATTGCGAGGTGGTGGGAGTTTCGCACGCTTCGGCCGACGCGCCCTACCGTGTCATCGCTTGCGATCCGAACGACCCGCTCGAACTGGCCGCCATCGCCGAGGCCGAGTCGCCGCGCTGGCTGATCCACTGCGGACCGCTCTCGCGCTGCAGTTGGGATGCCGCCGAGATGCCTTCGCCCGATGCCGAGCACGAATCGCACGTGGCCGCCAGCCTGGCGGCCGCCGCGCGGCGTTCGGGCACGCGGCTGGCGGTGGTACTCAGCGACGCCGTGTTTGCCGGCCCGCGCTTGTTTCACACCGAAGCATCGACGCCTACGGCCAGCGGCCGTTTCGCCGCGGCGGCCCGCGCCGTCGAGCAGGCGGTGACCGACACCGACGCCTTGATGGTGCGCACGCACGCCTATGGATGGAGTCCTCGCGGCGCTCAACCCAATTATGCCGAGCGCTGCTGGCGGCTTCTCGCGCAGGGCGAAGCTTGCGAAGTCGATGCCGAGCGGCACGCCACGCCGATCTTGGCCACCGATCTGGCGGTGCTCCTCTATCGCGCGTTGCGGGGCCGCCTGCACGGACTGATTCACATCGCGGGCGCCGAGCGGACCAGCCCGTTTCGCTTTGCCGCCGAGTTGGCCTTGGCCTGCAATTTTGCCGGGCGGCTGGTGCGGTTGAAAGACGAAGCTCCGCGCCGTCCGCACGCCGACGAAACCTCGCTCAACACGCATCGCGTGCGGCGCGAACTGGAGACGCCGCTGCCGTTGCTGCGCGAGGGCTTGGCGCGCTTCGCCGAGCAGGCCGATGGATTTCGCCAACAACTCGATGCGCGCCCCAGTGCATTGGCCGCGTAGCAAGACAATCTTTTCCGCTTTGTCAAGAGAGAAACTTTGCCAGCGCCGCGAGGCGCGCAAAAGTCACTTGGTCGCGCCGCGAGTCCGGCTATAATGAGGCCGTCGTTGCCGCGAGCGGCCGCCGGGGATCGCCGCGGCAACGCCATTTGCTGACCGAGAGTCAAGGGATCTGCCGCCGTGTTATCCGTCCGACCGAAAGTCGCCGAGTTGGTGTTCCAGCTCTATGGCCGCTCGCTGCATCCTGAGTTGTTCGAGGTCTACTGCTCGCGCAGCGTGCGACGCGGAGAATACGAAGCGACCATCAGCATCACCAGCGCCGGGCATTTGGTGACCTGGCGTTATCACGGGCTGACGCTCACCGAAGTGGCCGCCGCCGCGCACCATCCGCTGCCGCAAAAACGGCGGCTGCTGTCTTACCGCTTGAAGGGCGAGCGCAGCGACCGGCTCGAATGCCGCGGCGGAGCGATGTATCAGGTCAGCTTTCAACTCGAACCGGTCGAGCCCGAGGTTTTCTGGACCTTTCAGCAAGAGCTGAGCCACGACGCCGAGCGCCAGGGCATGTTGCACCGCTTTCATTCCAGCGGGCGGATGGCGCTGGGGGCCCTCAGCTATATCAACGTCGAAACGCGCAATCGCAGCCTGCTGGTGCAGGCCTTTCACACTTTCCCCGACGACTACGCGATCGTCAAAAGCCAGTCGCTTTACGAGATTCCCTAGCCCGGCTAGTGTAGAATCGGCTCTTGGGAAGGCGACCGTTGCCGGCCAGTTTCGGCGCGCAAAACCGGCGGTAATTACGATCGGCTTTGACGAACATGGCTGGTATTGCCCCGTTGGATGACCTTCCTAGGTCGTCCATGCGGCTTCCACTGGTTTCCCGGTGGGCGACCTAGGAAGGTCGCCCTACGGATGCCGCAATCTCGGGTGCATTCCCTACAGAAATTAGCCAAGGGCAGCCACGACCGAGGCCGTAACACCTTGCGATTACAACCACTGACCGTGAGAAATCTCATGATGCGCCTGCGAGTTTGCTTGTCGTTTGCGGCCGCCTTGCTGCTATCGTTCCACGCGCGGGCCGCCGAGCCGCCGAGTCAAGACGCCGCGCTGGCGGGGTATTTCCGCGCCCAGACCGCCGAGCTGGCCGACCGCTGCCTGGCCGATATCCACTCGCTCGAAGATTGGACCTCGCGGCGCGAGGAATATCGCCGGCAACTGGCCGAAATGCTCGGGCTCGATCCCATGCCCGAGCGAACCGATTTAAAGCCCGTCATCACCGGCCGCCATGAGACCGAGTGGTTCACGGTCGAGAATTTGCATTTTCAGTCGCGGCCCGGGCTTTATGTGACCGGCAATTTGTATCTGCCCAAGGGGCTGGACAAGCCGGCGCCGGCGGTGCTCTACGTCTGCGGTCACGGCATGGTCAAGAAAGACGGCATCAGCTACGGCAACAAGACTCACTATCAGCATCATGGCGGCTGGTTTGCGCGCAACGGCTATGTGTGCCTGACGATCGACACCGTGCAGCTTGGCGAGATCGAAGGGCTACACCACGGCACCTATCGCGAGGGCATGTGGTGGTGGAACTCGCGCGGCTATACGCCGGCGGGCGTCGAGGCTTTCAACGGCATCCGGGCGCTCGACTATCTGCAATCGCGGCCCGAAGTCGATGGCGAGCGATTGGGCGTCACCGGCCGCTCGGGCGGCGGTGCCTATTCCTGGTGGGTCGCGGCGCTGGATGAGCGCGTCAAGGCCGCCGTGCCGGTGGCCGGAATTACCGATCTGCAGAATCACGTGGTCGATGGCTGTGTCGAGGGCCATTGCGACTGTATGTTCATGGTGAACACCTATCGTTGGGATTATCCCCAGGTGGCGGCGTTGGTCGCCCCGCGAGCGCTGCTGATCGCCAACAGCGACAACGACCGCATCTTTCCGCTCGACGGCGTCGAGCGGCTGCACGCCAAAGTGCGCAAGATTTATCGGCTCTACGGCGCCGACGAGCGGCTGGGCCTGCAAATCAGCCCTGGCCCGCACAAAGACACCCAAGAACTGCAAGTGGCCGCCTTCCGCTGGTTCAATCGCCACTTGAAGGGCGACGCCGAATCGACCGTCGAGAACACCGGCATTTCGTACTTCACGCCCGATGAATTGCGCGTGTTCCGCGACGGCCTGCCGAGCGACCAGATCAACACGCGGATTCAAGAGACGTTTGTGCCGCTGGCCGACGAGCCAAAAGTGCCCGCGACGAAAGAAGAATGGCAGCGCCTGCGTGATGGTTGGATGGCGGCCTTGAAGGAAAAATGTTTTGGCGGATGGCCGGAGGAGCCGGGGCCGCTGAACGTGCAGAAAGTTGCCTCGGCGGAGAGCGAAGAACGCAGCTTCGAGGCGTATGAGTTCGACAGCCAGCCCGGGGTGCGGTTGAGCTTTTCCCTGATTCGGCCCAAGAAAACAGGCGGCACGCGGGAAGTACTTCTCACCATCAGCCCTCTGCCGTCAGCCGCCCTGATGCACGAAGACTTTGTGAACCATTTTTCTGACGGGTCGCTCGGCTTTGGTCCGATCGTGAAGCTGCCTATCGAACTGGACGAGTCGGAGACGACCATTGCGCTGTTTGCTCCGCGGGGCCTGGTCGCCGACGATCACCGGGACGATAAGGCGCGAATTCAAGTGCGGCGGCGTTATATGCTCTTGGGCCAGACGTTGGCGGGCATGCAGGTTTGGGATATTCGCCGCGCCGCCGAGGCCATTCGCACCGTCGCCGGCTATGAAAATCGGCCGATTCGGTGCGCCGCTGAGGGCGAGGCGGCCGCGCTGGCGATGTACGCGGCGCCGTTTGTCCGGCCGGCGTTTTCGATCGAGTGCGGCGGCGTCTCGTCCCATCCGCATCGCGGTCCCGACCTGCTGAATGTGCGGCGATTCGTCGGCTTACCCGCACTCGCGGCGATCGTGGCCGACCGATCGTCGGTCACCCTCTTTCAGCCGCAGTCGCCGCCCGAGGCCGAGAGCCGTTGGAGTTTTCCGGCCGGTTTGAAAGCACCGCTCGGTTGGGACGATCGGCGATTCAAGCTGACGCCCATCGAAACGGCCGAAGAACTAGGAAAGCGTTGATCCATTGCGGCGTTGTTCCGCCTATAATCAAGGCGATCAAGGTCCGGGGGTTTTTAGCGAGATGACGCATGAGTACCATCGCTCGCATATCGATTGATCAATATGAGCAGATGATTGCCGCCGGCGTATTCGAGCCGCGCGAATCGAACCGCATCGAGCTCATCCGAGGAGAGCTGCGCAAAATGTCGCCCATCGGACCTGAGCATGATGACGCCGTTGATTACTTGAACGAGTGGAGCATGCAGTCAAAGCCGGCCGCCGTTCGCGTGCGAATTAAAAGCATGGTCGCCCTTCCCAAGTTAAAAAGCGCGCCAGAACCTGATGTGACTTGGCTGACCCGCAAGCTTTCGGGTCGCCATCCTCAGCCCGCCGACGTCTTGTTGATCATTGAGGTGGCCAAGAGCAGCTTGAAGTTCGACCGGGGCGAGAAGGCCCGGCTCTACGCGAAGTCGGGCGTGCGCGACTACTGGGTGGTGAATGTGCTCGATCGGTGCATTGAAGTTTACCGCGAGCCCCTTCGCGCGCGGTATCAGAGCCTGACGACTCACGCGCGCGGCGAACAGGTCCGGCCGCTGGCTTTCCCCGATGTGGTGCTCGATGTCGCCTCGCTGTTCGACAGCATCGGCTCTGACGCTGAAGAATCGTAGCCGGGCAGCCCGGGTTCCTCATTCGCGCGTGGAAGCCCGACGCGTAAGCGAGGTTGGAAATGAAAGGCTGCGATGGCAGCGAAGAGGGGGAACGCTAATCCGCGCTGATCTGCACTAATTAGCGAGGATTAGCGCGGATTAGCGTTCCGCTTCAGCCAGGCGCAGTCGTGCGCGGGCCGTGGTGTGTTAATAGAATTTCAGCTTGCCAAAGGTCGAAGCTGCGCATGGCGGCTGACTCGTGGGCCGGCTTTCCCTCGCTTACGCGTCTGGCTACCATGACCCATGCTGTGGTGCGCGTGGAACGCTGATGAATCATTCGGGTTCCGCCATTCTGGTGGGCGATGCCCACCCTACTGCCTTGATCTGACCAAGTAAAACATCATGACCCGAGTCGTCTTTATCGCCTGTATTCCGCTGCTCGCCGCCGGTCGCCTTTACGCCGCCGATTACGACGTCAACGAAGACGATCGGCAAATCCACATCGTCACTCCGCAGTTGACCGCGGCGATCAACAAAACAGGTTATGTCACCGGCGTGGCGGCCGGGTCATTCGTCGACAAGAAAACGGGCTTTCACGACGCAGGCTTCGGACTCGATATCGTCGATTGGATCATGGAGCCGGGCAGCGACGAAGCCTACCGCGACCGGCTCGAAAAGGAGTTGGTCTACCAGTTCAACAACTCGTACCACGGCAAAACTCCCAAGCGGTCGATCGAAGGCCCGCAGATCTGCACGCAGGCCAAGCAGCTCAGCCCCACGGTGGTCCTGGGCAAAGATTTTGTCGCCGTGAAGCAGAGTTTTAAGTACCAGACCGCGGCGCCGGGCAAAAAAACCGGCAGCACCTGGACGCAGACCATGGTGTTTCCGCAGGGCGAACGCTACTTTATCTCGTCCGATGCGGTGGCCGCGGTCAACTCTAGCCCGGCCATGTTTCTGCGGCTCGACATGCCGGGGCACATCAAGCACCAGCACGGTGACACGTTCAGCGAGGTGTATTTGAGTTATCACGGCCGCATTCCCGCCGCCGAGTTTGAAGAGAACTTCGCGCCCGACGAGAGGTTCAGCTATCGGCGGGGCGAGCAAGAGCTGCCGCGGCGGATGATCCGGGCGTATCATCTGCGCGATCCCAAGTCGGGCAAAGACGGCCCCTGGCTGGCCGGCATGACGCTCGATCCCACCGACGTCAGCGAAGCCTGGTGCCATCAGCGCGGCTATGTGTGCTTCATCGAAGAATTTGGCGGGAGGCCCGTCAAGGCGGGCGAGTCGTTCAGCGCGGCCTTTGTCGTGGGCTTTTTTGACTCGATCGAACAGATGGAAAAGGTGTACGACCGCTACGCCGGGCATTCGGGCCTCGAGGTTTCGGCAGACGGCTGGAAGCTGGTAGAGTGAGTGGAATTCGGAGTGCGGAATGATTGATCGCGAGCGTCGATTGAACGTCGCCCAAAGTCGCCTTTCGCTCCGCGAAAGTAGCGCTACTTTCGCGGAGCGAAAGGCGGCATTGCCGCGCGGGTCATTACGGATCTTCAATTCCGCACTCCGCATTCCGCACTCCGCACTGGCGCTGACGTTTGTTTTTGCCATCACCTTGCCGAGCATTCGCGCCGCCGACCCCGACTGGCCCTGCTGGCGAGGACCCACGCGGCAAGGCAT
>DASVHB010000271.1:0-6362 GCA_036379195.1 Pirellulales bacterium | reverse complement strand
ACTTGCAAACTGCCCGTGAAATGGGTCCGCCGGCTCAGTCCGCCGGCCCGCCGTCCAGCGCCCTCGACGTCGCCGCAGATGGGCCGGTCGAAATTGTGCCGATGAGTCCGTTGCGCCGTCGTGTGGCGCAGCGCCTGGTTGAGGCCCAGCAGACGGCCGCGCTGCTAACCACGTTCAACGAGATCGATATGTCGGCGGTGATGGCGCTGCGGCAGACCTATCGCGACCCGTTTCAGCAAAAGTACGGAGTCAAGCTGGGCTTCATGTCGTTCTTCGTCAAAGCGACCATCGAAGGCCTCAAGCGCACGCCGCAGGTCAATGCCGAAGTGCGCGGCACCGACGTGGTGTACCACAATTATTACGACATCGGCATCGCGGTGGGCGGTGGCAAAGGGTTGGTGGTGCCGGTGCTGCGCGGGGCCGATCGCATGAGCTTCGCCGAGGTCGAGTTGGCCATCGCCGATTTCGGTCAGCGAGCACGAGAGAACAAAATCCGAATCGAAGAGCTGCAAGGTGGCACGTTCACATTATCGAACGGCGGCGTCTACGGCTCGCTGCTATCGACACCGATTGTCAATCCGCCGCAGAGCGGCATTTTGGGTTTGCACGCCATTCAAGAACGCCCGGTGGCCCGCGACGGTCAGGTGGTCATTCGCCCCATGATGTACGTGGCCCTGACCTACGACCATCGCCTGGTCGATGGCCGCGAAGCCGTGCTCTTCCTGCGGCACGTCAAAGAACTCATGGAAGACCCATCTCGCATGCTGCTCGAAATCTGACGGGTCACGATATGCGCAGTGCCGTGGGGCGGGCGCAATAAAAAAAGCCACCGCAGCTCGAAATGAGCTGCGATGGCCCGGGGGGGAAAGATCGTTAGCGCGATGCCCGCGTCTCGCCGGTCGCCTGCTACGGCGTCGGCGGAATGCCTAACATCGCTTCCTCTTCTTCTTGGATGATGATGCGCGGCGTCACCATCATCATCAGGCTTTGCGTCTCACGACCAATGCCCACGTTGCGGAACAGGCGGTTCACGTAAGGAATCTTGCTGAGCAGCGGCACGCCGAACTCATTGCGGCCTTCGCTCAACCGCTTGACGCCGCCCAGCAGCACCGTGCCGCCGTCGGGCACGCTCACCGTCGTCGCCACGGTGAAGAATGAGAACGATGGCAACTGCACCGTGGTGCCTTCGGCCGAGGTCGTCGTCGAGCTCACCCGCTTGGTGGTGTTGTCGCTGGGGCCTTCCGAGTCGCTGTTTTGCGTCGTCGAGCTGGAGCCGGTAAACGTAAACGTGTTGACCATTCCGATGTTGCTGAAGAACGGAATCAGCGTCAACCGCACGAAACGGCGATCGTTCGAGACCACCGCCTGCACCGTCATCGAGGTGCCTTCGTTGAGCACCATGATCACCGGCATCTGCGCCGCGGCGAACGCCCCGACTACGGGTATCACGCTCACGACGAAGGGCGTGGCGGTGGTATCGGCCACCACCGCGGCCTGGCCGTTAAACAGCGTCACCTTGGGGGCCTGCAACACATTGCTGCGCCGGTCGCCCTGCGAGGCTTCGATCAATAGATAGGCTTCGATTTGACTCAGGATGGCGAAACCGATGGTCGCACCCGCGCCGGCCTGGTAACCGCCGAACTGGGGCGTCGCCAGCCCAAAGCTGCCCTGTTGGAAGGGAATGTCCAGATCGGAACTGTACAACACGCCGCCGGTCGGGCTGGGTTGCAAACCTACCGTCACGCCCTGATTCTTGCGCAGGTTGATCGGCGACACGTCATTGTTGGTGTAGGGCGGCGGGAAGGCCGGCACACTCGGGCTATTGGGCACCACCGTGTCGCCCAACTCACGACCGAAAAGCTGGAACGGCTTGTTCAGGTACGTCGGGATCTCAAAGTCGAAGTTCACGCCGATACGCTCAAAATAGTTGTCGTTGAGCGTGATGAACCGTACTTCAATGGTCACCTGCAAGTCCTGCAAACGGCGCAATTGCTCGAGCAGATCGGCAATCTCTTCGTGCACTTCCTGCGTCTGGCTGATCACCAGGCTCAAGTTGCCTTGGAACGGCGTAACCGTACCGGGACCGCCCACGTCGTCCCAGGTGGTCGGCGCGATGGTCGAGGTAATCAGCTCGATCAGCGTGTCGAAATCGGGCGCGGTGCCGCCGGCGGCGCCGCCGGGCCCCACGCCCGCCAGCTTCGCGCCGCTGGTTGGCGTGATCGCCGCGCTGTTGGCCGCGTTGATTTGGGCCAATGCCTGCGGACTGAGCATGGTGTTCGATTCGGCGCCGGCGAAGACGGGCGTGGGCGCGTCGGCGTTCATCCCGCCCCAGTTCATGGGCAGATTGGCCTGGGCCTCGTGCAAGGCGCCGGCCAGGCCCCACCGCTCGTTGGGCACAAAGTTGGGAATCGGCGTCACCAGGTCGGCCACGTTATAGGTCTTCGCAAATACCTCGCCGTCGCGCAGTTGCGCGCTGGTGATCATCAACACTTCGTTCTTGACCACATAGCTCAAATGCAACGGTTCGAGAATCAACTGCAGCGCGCTTTTCAGCGAGATGTCTTGACTCAGGTCGATGGTGACCGGCGTGTTGGTGTCGACCGCCTCTTCGCCCAGGCCCCGCGCGTCGAGATAGACGTTGATGTTGGCCAGCTTACCCAAGTCTTCGATGACCTGGCTGAGCGGCGCCTCGCGGTATTTGAGCGATACCGGCGTCGTGAGGCGTTTTTCGATCTCGACGTCGCGCTCCGAGCGGCGCGAGCGGGCCTCACGCAGCAGCTCGCTGCGGCGCTTGGTCATCTCTTTCCAGTCTTTGACCGGGCCGAATTGATACGGCTTGCGATCGTCGATCGGAATGATCGACTGCTCGACCGCTTCCAACGCCGCGAACACGCCGTTTTCCTTCGCCTCGCGCAGGGCCGCGTTGTTCTTGGTGCGGGCGACCATCTTCACCGTGTTCTTAAGCTGAGTCACCACCAACTCGTCGGGGGCCAGCTCGGCGGCCTTCTTATAGACCACCTCGGCCTCGGCAAAGCGGTTCTCGTGCATCAGCTTGTTGAATTCATCGACCAACTGAGCGAGCTTGTCTTGGACCTCGATCTTGGTTTGGCGCTCGCGCTCGATCTCGGTGCGGACCGCGTTATTGCGCTCGTTCAGCTCGATTTTGCCACGATTGGCCTGGACGTATTTTTCGAGATCCTCGAGTTTGCGCTCGACGCGGCGCATCAGCACGCCACGCGCGGTTGAATTGAGGTCCGACTTTTCGACCAGCGCGCGGCACTCCTCGAGCAATTCGGCGGCTTGCTTGGGATTGTCGGCCCGCACCCGATCGGCGGCTCGCTCCTTGCGGTCGAGCTCGGTGGCGATCGTTCGATACTTGCGCTGCTGCTCGGCGGCGGTCTCGTGCAGCAGGGCGCCGTCGCCGCCGGGCGCCTGCGCCTGCCGGGGCTGCGACAAAAACTGCAAACGGTCTTGCAGCCGTTGTTGAGTGGCGGCGTCGAGATCGCCCCGATGCTGGTTCGCCTCGCGGAACCAGTGCAGCGCGGTTTCGGTATCATGTTGTTTGAGCGCCGCCTCGCCGCGGTCGAAAAGCGTTTGGGCATCGTCGCCGGTGTCTTGCGGCAAGCGTGCGCCGGCGGGCACGTTGCGCGTGCGGTCGTTGGCGCGGTCGTAGAGCGCCTGAGTGGCGGTGTGCCCGCCCGATTGCGATTCGGCGCCGATCGGCATCACGCCGCCGGCCTGCCGCACGCCGCCGCGCTGCTGGCGGCGCATCTGCTGAATATCGAGCAGTACATTCCACGGACGATCTTGTTGAGGCCGGCCCTGAAAGGCGGCGTCGGGCACGTGCAGCTCTTCGGCCTGCTCGGCGAGAGCTTCGGCGCGATCGAGATCGCCCGACTGCATGGCCGCGCGGGCCCCCGCCACCAGCCGCAAAGCTTGTTCACGCGCGACGGCGTCATCGTCGTTGGCCGCCGCGGCGCCCGTCGCATCAACCGGCGGCAAGGGTTCGATGCCATTGGCCGAACGCCCCTGCCGGGCCGCGGCAATCCGCTCGAGCAGCATGTCGGGGTTGGCATCGACGGGGCTGTATGGCACATTCAGGCGCTTGGCGTCGTTCACCAGCCGTTCGGCTTCATCCAGTTCCTGCCAATACAGCAACCCTTCAGATTGCTCCAACAAGCTGTCGGCCCGCCGGCGGCGATACAATTCCGAGTTTTTGTTGGCGCGCGGATCGCCCAGCTCGGCGAAGCGCTGAACGGCGGCTTCGACTTTGGCCGGCGAATCGTCTTGATACTCATACGGGGCTTGCAACGCCTTGGCCTGATTCACCAGATCGGTGGCGCGGCGCACGTCGCCCACCGCCAGCGAACGCCGGGCGGCGATCAGCAGTTTATCGCTCTCGGTCCGCAGCATTTGATCGGCGGTGGGTGCCCGCTGCGAACGATATCCCTGGGCGGTGATGCCTGGCTCGCTCTCGTCGCTTTCCGGCGGGGCCAGGGCGGCCTGTTTGCCGAAGGGCGACTCCTGCGGGAAGGCTTGCCGAGGCAGGCCGCCCGCCGGCGGTTCGTCTTCGGGCGGCGCGTCGATCAGGCGTGGATCGCTCGCCCCGAAGCCGGCCGGCGCGGGACGATCCATCCGCGGCTCGAACGCCGCCGGGCGCTGCGCAAAGGGGTCTTCCACGCCACCGGCGCTTTCGGCGGCCGGTTCGCTGGCTTGGGAACGTGCCTGCGGCTCATTGGTCTGCGGTGCGAACAAATCGCTGGGACGCTGCGGTCCGGCGGCGTTGGCTCCCCGCATGCGGCTCAGATCGCGGCGGGCTTTCTTGGGTGTATCGCCCATGTGCAACGCGCCAAACGGCACATTGAATCCCTCGGCGCGCGAAATCAACGAATCGGCGGTTTCCAGCCGGCCGTCTTTCATGGCCTGGCGAGCTCGCTCCAACAAGTCGGCGACCTGGCGGCGCGCCTCCTGGGGGCTGGACGCCGCGGGGGCCGACTGGCCGACCGGGGCCGTGAGCTGGACCCAACGTACAGCGCCGCTGCGCCAGTCGGCTCGCGCGCCGCCCGGGGCAAGCAACCAGCTTAGGCCGACACACGCGGCGAAGATCCGAGATGAGGCTTTCAACACGATCTCCTTTCGGATACGAAGTGCCACTCGGCCGCCTTGGGCCGAAGGGCGAAGCTTGCACGAAGACGGTCGGGTGGCGCAAGCCGCCAACCGTGCCCGGCAATAGACGTACTGTTAGATATGCTTAACGGAGAGGGCAGGTGTGAGGCGGTTAAATACTCACCGCGCCAAAACCAGTCAAGAGCAGTCCGGGCGATTTTCGATTTTTGAGTTGCGCTTCTCGATTTGCGCGGTGGTTTGGGCTTCTGCCAGAATTTGGGCAAGGTGCATCACGCGAATCGGCAGCCGGCGGCGGCGAATCAGCCCCTCCAGGTGCATCAGGCACGACATGTCGCCGGCAGTGAGCACTTCGGCGCCTGCCTGCAGATGGTCTTCGATGCGGTCCAGGCCCATCATGCACGAGACGGCTTCCTCGCCGACGGCAAACGTGCCGCCGAACCCGCAACACTCGTCAGGCCGCCGCAATTGCACCAACTCGACGCCTTCGAGCGAGGCCAGCAGCTTGCCGGCCTTGCTGTAGGGAGTTCCCACCAACTCGCTCGAACTGCCCAACCGCAGCTCGCGCAGACCATGACAGCTTTGGTGCAGCCCCACGCGATGTGGAAACCGTCCCTCGATCGCTTCCACTCGCAGCACGTCGTGCAAAAACTCGCTCAGCTCAAATGTCTTTTGCTTCAGTTCCTCAAAACCCGGACGGCCGCTCAAGTATTCGTCGTAATGGTGGCGGACCATCGCCACGCAGCTTCCCGAGGGCGCCACCACGTACTCGTAGCCGCCGAAGATGTGCAAGAACCGCTCGGCCAAAGGGCGAGCCTCGTCGGTGCAACCGGTGTTGGCCATTGGTTGGCCGCAACACGTTTGCTCTTCGGGAAAATCGACCGGCACTCCGAAGCGTTCGAGCAGCCGCACCGTGGCCAACCCGACTTCAGGGTAGAGTTGATCGATATAGCAAGGAATAAAGAGGCCGACCATGAAAAGGGCAGGGATAAGGTGGGCGGGACCCAGGCTAAACGAGCTTGCACGGTTTTTGCCATTATGACGAAAACCCCTGGGGGCGGGCAATAAATTGCGACCAATCTCGCGCAAGCCGCATATATCGCCGAGCGGTCCGCAGCGTCGGCATCCGTGTTCATTCATCCGCTCTACGGCTCAAAGGAAAGCCGTCGAAGCGCAAAAAGAAAGGTTCCGATGCATGCGTGCTGTCGATTCTCCCCTCTCCCCGGTCCTCCGGGGAG
>DASVHB010000270.1:0-3876 GCA_036379195.1 Pirellulales bacterium | reverse complement strand
AGTTCCAATGCGATCCGCATAAAGAGCGGAATGTCGAGCGCGTTGTGGTGCGTCTTGAACGGCCGCGCCGCCGCGCCGCCGGCGATCGAGTGCAGCGTCGGTCCTTCGATTTCGACGAACCCCTCACCGGCCAACGTCGCGCGGATCGACTGCACGATCTTGGTGCGGGCCAAAAAGCGCGGCAGCACGCCCTCGCCATAAATCAGGTCGAGATACCGCAATCGCTGCCGTAGCTCGGTATCGGTGAGCCCCTTGTGCTTGTCGGGATGCGGTTCGATCGATTTGCTCAAAAAGTGCAGTTGCTCGGCGAAAATCGTCAGCTCACCCAGGTTGGTATGCTTCAGTTCGCCATCGACACCGACAAGATCACCCAGATCGAAGCATTCGGCGATGGCCCAGTTGGCTTCGCCCACTTGGGCGCGGCCGATCATTACCTGGATTTGCCCGGTCCAGTCGCGGATGTCCAAAAAGATGAGCTTGCCCTTCTTTCGCTGCAAGACAATTCTGCCCGCGGCGCGCACCTTGGGGCCGTGTTCGTGCGGGCGTCCTTCGCCGCCCGGCGGCAGCGGCTCCGTGGTGATCTCGTTTTCTCGCGCGCGAATTTCGCCCAGCGGCCGATGGCCGTCGAACCGCTGACCCCAAGGGTCGACGCCGAGTTGCTCGAGCTGCTTGAGTTTTTCGCGGCGCGCCGCCTCGTGCATGCCGGGCGTTTCCGTCGAATCAGCCATGATGTTTGGTTGAACTTCCGCGGTTGCAATGTTTCCGGGGTAGAAGCAGGCGACGATTATACGGATGCCGCGCCGTGCCAGCCAAGGGCCGCGGCAATGCGGTGGTGTCCTAAAGTTGAGTTGGTCGAGGTCGAACAGACACTAACCCGAAGCGCAAGCGAGGCAAAAGATGGAGCTTCCTCGCTAACGCTTCGGGTTAGTGTGGGTGACCAACTCAACCTTAGAACACCACCAGCAATGCCGTCGGCCACGAACCGGGACGCCGCCTCAGGCTCCCGTCTTTTTCCAGGCTGGCGGCGCGGGCGCCACCAGCGTCAGCCGCTCTCGCCGCGTGGGGTGAGTGAATTCGAGTTGCCGGGCGTGCAGGGCAATGCCGTTGGAAAAATCCGCGCGGCTGCCGTATTTGCGATCGCCCAAAATCGGCAGGCCGCGATGCGCCAATTGCACCCGAATTTGGTGCTTACGGCCCGTGTGCAGCTCGATCTCCAACAGCCAACCCGCGGCGCGTTGTGAAAGTCGGCGATAGCTCAGGCTGGCATGCCGCGCCTGACGATCGGCCACGGCGCGCGCGGCCACGACACACATCCGCATTCGCCGCTCGTCTTTGGCGAGCCAATCGACGCATTCGGCCTCCGGCTCGGGCAGGCCCGATACCACGGCCCAATAAAGCTTCCGGACCGAGCGGGTGCGAAACTGCTCGGCCAGCCGCGCCGCCGCTTTGCTGGTGCGGGCAAACAACACCACGCCCGAAACTGAGGCATCGAGCCGGCTGACGGTTCCCAGATACACGCCGCCCGGCTTTCGGTACTTCTGTTTTACATATTCTTTGGCCAACGACCATAAGCTGGGCTGGCCGGCCTCGACGCCCATGGTGGCCAATCCCGCGGGCTTGTTCAGCGCGAGCAGATGATTGTCTTCAAAGAGCACGTCGATGGCCGGTTCTAAATGACCTTGCACGATCATGGGAACACGGAACGCCACAGAGGGCGTTCCCTACAGATTGCTGGCTTCCCAGGATCGTGCAAGGTCATTTAGGCGCACGCGCGTCACCGACGGTTAGCTGGTCTCGAGCTGGGCCGCGGCGCCCGCCAGCGCGGCCTTGCCGTTGGACGAAATACCGCGCGTCGGCGAAGGACCGATCAAGGCTTCGATCTCGCGGTCGTCCAAAATCTCTTGCTCGGCCAAGGTGGTAGCCAGCTTGTCGAGCTGGTCGCGATTCTTATCGAGCAGATTGGCGGCCCGCTCCGCCGCCTCGTGCAGAATGCGCGCGACTTCCTCATCGATCAGTTGGGCCGTATGCTCGCTGAATTCACGCTGCTCGACGATCTCTTTACCCAGAAACGGATGCTCTTCGCTGGTGCGGTAAGCCACCGGACCGAGCCGCTCGCTCATGCCCCAGTGCGTGACCATCCGCCGCGCAAGCTGGGTGGCACGCTTCAGGTCGTCTTCGGCGCCGGCGCTGTATTCGTCGAACACCAGCTTTTCGGCCGCGCGGCCGCCCATCATAAATACGAGCCGTGCGTGCAATTCGCCTTCGCCGATATTCAGCCGGTCTTCTTCGGGCAACAATTGCGTGACGCCCAACGCCCGACCGCGCGGACTGATCGTCACCTTGTGCAGCCGGTCGGCGCCGGGCACCAGCCAGGCCAGCAAGGCATGGCCCGACTCGTGATACGAAGTCATCATCTTTTCTTTGCCGGTGAGCACTTCCTCGCGTTTGGGACCCATCAGCACTTTGTCGCGGGCAATCTCGAAGTCGAGCATATCGACTTTGTCTTTGCCTTCGCGCGTAGCCCACAGCGCGGCCTCGTTCACCAGGTTGCGAATGTCGGCGCCGGTGAGTCCCACGGTGCCGCTGGCCAGCCGGTGCAGATCGACGTCGTCGGCCAGCGGAACCTCGCGGCAATGGACCTTGAAAATGGCCTCGCGGCCTTTCAGATTGGGCCGATCGACGGTGACGTGCCGGTCGAAGCGGCCAGGTCGCAGCAGGGCGGGGTCGAGCACGTCGGGACGATTGGTGGCGGCCAGCACGATGACCGATTCGTTGGGGCTGAAGCCGTCCATTTCGCTCAAAATCTGGTTGAGCGTCTGCTCGCGTTCGTCGTGCCCGCCGCCCAGGCCGGCGCCGCGCACGCGCCCGACGGCGTCGATTTCGTCAATAAACAGAATACAAGGAGATGCTTCTTTGGCGGTCTTGAACATGTCGCGGACGCGGCTGGCGCCCACGCCCACAAACATCTGGATAAACTCGGAGCCGTTGATCGAAAAGAACGGCACGCCCGCCTCGCCGGCCACGGCCTTGGCCAGCAGCGTCTTGCCGGTGCCCGGCGGCCCCATCAAGAGCGTACCCTTGGGAATGCGTCCGCCCAGCCGCTGAAATTTTTCGGGGTTCTTCAGAAACTCGACAACCTCGGTCAGATCGTTTTTCACACCCTCGAGACCGGCGACGTCGTCGAACGTAATGCGCGTTTTGCCGTCTTCATAGCGTTTGGCCGGGCTTTTGTTGAACCCCGACAGCAAGCCGCCGCCCAAGAATTGATCGCGCGCCCGGCGAAACATGAACCACATCAGCCCGAACAGCATCAGCGGCATCGCCAAATAGAACATCAAATACATCAATTCATTGTTGCTCCGCTCGACGACCTCGTAGTTGCCGCCGAGTTGCTTGCGCATCAGGCGGTCGAGATCGTCGGTCAACGCCGGGAGCACGGCCGTGAATTCTTTGCCGGCCAGTTGCTCGAATTTCACTTCCGTGCGGACATCGTCTGTGGCGGGCTGCACCGGGGGTTGGGTCGCCGGGGGCTCGGTCGCCGGGGGTTGGGTCGCTGGTTGCTTGTCCGGCGGTTGCTCGGCCGCCGCTTGCTTGCTCCCAGCAGCTTCGGGGTTGCTTTTTTCCGGCTCGGCGGCGGGCTTGAACTTGCCGTGAATCTTCTGCCCCTCGAGCGTCGCTTTGGCAATGTGGCCTTTTTCTAGTTCCTGAACAAAACTGCCGTAGCTGATTTCGGTCGGTTTCGACGACGCTTTGCCAAACCAGAGCAGACCAATGACCGCCAGAACCATCAATAAGATGAGAAAGAAAGGCGGCGCGGCGCGCGGGCGCGTCGGCATCGGTCGCTCGGGGGCGGGACCGCCGCCCGCGGGTTTGGTC
>DASVHB010000269.1:0-3238 GCA_036379195.1 Pirellulales bacterium | reverse complement strand
GAAATCGGCCCCATCGGCGGCAAAAACTTCTTGCACGGCTTTACCGCCAGCGCGGCGCTATTCGGGCCGGTGGCCGGGTAGGGCGGCAGATTGTACTGGCCGTTCGACGCCTTCATAATGCAAAAATGGATCACAGCCAATAACGAATTCGCCCGTTTTTTGGCAGAGACCCTCCAAAGTCGCTTGCGATTCAGGTTCGATTTCCACAAGTGGAAAATCGAAATCGGGGTGCCGAAGCTTTCCGACGTATGTCAATAATTGATTGTTCTTGTCCTGCGGCCGAGCCACAAACCAGATACTTTCTCCGTCGAGCGACAATTCGAAAGCATCGCCACCTGACTTACCAACGGATGGGATCGGGTGATTGGCTCATCGCCGCCTAGTCGTTGGACCGTCTCACACGTGTACAAGTCGTGCAACTCGCCGTTCGCATCAACAGGAATCACGAACCCGATGCTGTGAGCTGCCGCCTCCCCAAGCTCGAATGGCGCGCACCAACCGATCTGCTTATTGGCTTCTGCTCTTACGAGGCTGTGAACATAGGGTTCCATACTATTTGCAGACGATGATAATTTTGGTCATCAATAACCAGGGAAAGTACGGCGGCCTCAGCACCGTAAAGAGCGTACGCACGTCTTAATGCGTTCGAGAGCGACTCTTGGGAATAGAATCCGCAGCCAAATTCTCCGCCGCCGCGCGTAATATCGATCGTTCCTGGCTGTCCTAATCGCCCGCACATAGCGTTGGCAAACTGGCGATGGGTACCGTGATATAAAGGCGGCATCCGCCATTCACCAGCATGCTTCGGATAGGGGTCGGTGCTTTCCTTGAAGCTTAGTTGAGCGCCAGCATATGGTCAACTCAGTAACCGCTGTCGCGCTACGCCGCCTTGGCCGGCAGCATTCGCTCGATCCGCTCGATGACCATCGCGGCGGTCACTTCGTGCATGCAGACGTGCTGATGGGCGCAGCGGGCCATTTTTCTTAGGTAACAGGGCGAGCATGGCACGTCGGCCCGCACGACCGCCTGCGGCCGACCATAAGGACCGGTGAGCACCGGATTGGTGGGACCAAAAACGCTGACGACCGGGCGGTCGAGCGCCGCGGCCAGATGCATCGAACCAGAGTCGTTGGTGACGCACAAGGCGGCGCGGCGAACCAGAGCCGCCATTTCGCCCAGCGACGTCCGTCCCGACAGATCGCGCACGCCCGGCGCCATGAGCGACACTTGCCGGCAACGCGGGCGGTCTTTCGCCACGCCCGCCAGCGCGACGCCAAAGCCCCGCCGCATGAGATGATTGGCCACGTCGGCGAATCCTTCGATCCGCCAATGCTTGGTCTCCCACACCGTGCCGGGCACCAGCACCGCCAGCGGACGGTCGGCCAGGCCATGCCGCAGCAGCAAGGTCGTCATGGCCGCTTCGGCCCCGGGAGGCAGATGGATCGTAAAATCGGGTCGCGCGGCGTCGAAGCCCAGCACGTTGCCCAGCCACAAATAGCGATCGGCGGCGTGAACCTCGCGCGTGGGTAAGGCGATGTGGTGCGTGTAGACCAGCCAGGCGCCTTCGCGGGTGCGCTCGAATCCTACGCGATACGGCGCACCGCTGGCCACCGCGAACAGCGCAGAGCGCAGTTGCCCGTGCAAATCGACCACCAGCTCGTATTTGGCGGCGCGGATCGTCGATAGCAGCTTGAGCATGCCGGTGGTGGCCGACCATTCGCGGCCAAAGCGGGCAAACCGCCGCCGATCGAAGAGCACCACGTTCGACAGCGCCGGGTGATAACGCACCAGGTCGGCGTTTTCGGGCCGGATGAGCCAATCGATGCGGGCGGCCGGATAGCGCTCGCGCAATTTGACCAGCACCGGCAGCGCATGAACGATATCGCCCACCGCCGACGGCTTGAGAACCAGAATGCGCTCGAACGTTTGATCGGCCAGCGGCGGCATTTACGATGCGGTGCGATAAGGTTGTTTGCTTGGCGCCGGCGCGTCGTATTCGCCGCCGCGCGAGCCGCCGAACGACAAGATCCGTTTGGTCCATGCCGAAAAACGGTGCCGCTTCAACTCGCGATCGACCACCCGCTGGTCAGTGATCCAGTTGAACTGAATGACGCGGCGCTCTCCGATAAACGGCTTGTGCCCGTGAAACGAATTGTCGCTGCGTCGGAACGCCAACAGCGTGCCTTCTTCCGGAGGAACCTCGAGAATCATGTCGTCGAGATCATCGGCCGAACGCAGCAGCCGCAGTCTTCCGCCATCGGCCTCCCAGCGCGAGTTCATATAAATCAGCACTGTGATGATCTTGGACGACGTGTCGGTATGGATGCGTCCATCTTTCTGACCCGCCCGGCCGCGCACGGTGATCATGGTGGGCCGGCCATTCAGGTCGATGCCGAATTTCTGCTCGAATGCCGCCCGCATCGGTTCGCTACCCAGCTCTTCCATGAGCTGGGCGAAGTCCGCGTCGTAATCGAGCTCGCTTAAAGGAAAACTGCCGGGCCGCTCGATGCGCGGAAAAGCCGCGTTGACCCGCTCGCGTGCCTCGGTCTTTACGAAGCCGGGCACCACCAGATATTCAAATGGCTCGCGTACCAAGGCGGTGGCGCTGAACGCCGCCAAGTCTAACATGCCCATGACGGTCTCCTTCACTGGCTATCTCGCTAAGCCGGGCAAGCGAGATCGTGTGCGTCGGCCCACCCCGGCTCGACCTTGAACCTCCGCCCAGACGTGCCCGGCCTTGACGGCCGGCTTGGGACGGCGGCGAATGCCCAGTCAGTTCGGCTGCCGACGCGGCCCGACTTGAGCAAATCTGGCGAATCTTGGCAAGGTGAGATTACTCTCGCCGGTTCAACCGTTCAACCTTGCGCGCCGACAGAATGACATCGCGATCTGAAATGCCGTTAGTTTGACGGATAGTCAAAGCGCTTGGATCGTTCGGCTTGGTAAGGTCCTCTCTTGGCTCAGTCAGTACCGGTGCCTCTTCTCTTCTGTTCCCGATTGGGCTTTACCAGCGTTTGATCCAGGGAACGCCTGATCGGGCCATCGGCTCGAAGTTCAGTTGGTTCAAGCTTTGTTCCATGCTGATCTCCGCGCGAAGTGCGTCAAAGTCAACACCAGGCATGTTCACGTCTTTGGGTTGGGCGGCGTAGTCACGCGGCACAGAGAAGAGGCACCGGTACTTTGTCTGGCGACCGGCGGCTCTCTTGATTCGCTGATGTCGGGCCCCGCGAGGTTGGCT
>DASVHB010000268.1:0-3083 GCA_036379195.1 Pirellulales bacterium | reverse complement strand
TGCGCGCGAATTGGCCGTGTCGCGGCAGGGCGAAGAATTGGTGGCCGCCGAGTTGCGGCTGGCGCTCGACGCGCTGGGCCAGGTGGTGGGAACGGTTTATACCGACGACGTGCTCGACCGCATCTTCAGCCGCTTCTGCATTGGGAAATAAACAACGAGGATTTGCACCACGCAAGCACGGGCTACTTCGCGCCCTCGCAAGCCGCCGCTAAGCTTAGGTAAAGTCGCGTGGCGAGCGTTTGTCGCCGGCGTATTTCAAGATTCGATCTCTGGCCTCGGCCGTCTGGCCGAAGAAAGCAGAACCTCTCATGGCCAAGAAAGCCAAAGCCCGGCATATTCTCGTCAAGACCAAGGATGCCTGCGAAGACCTGAAGACGCAGCTCAGCGAAGGCGGCGATTTCGCGGCGCTGGCCCGCGAGCACTCGGAATGCCCCTCGGGACAACAAGGAGGCGATTTGGGCGAGTTTCGTCCGGGTCAGATGGTGCCCGAGTTCGACCGCGTGGTGTTCTCCTGCCCGGTGAACACGGTGCAGGGTCCGGTGAAGACCCAGTTCGGCTGGCACTTGCTGGAGGTCACCAGCCGGACGGAGTGATTCGCGTGCGAGCCGCACGGCGAACGGCAGGAATGACAGAAAGATTGTTGACGGAAGA
The DNA here is from genome assembly GCA_036379195.1 of Pirellulales bacterium. Lineage (GTDB taxonomy): Bacteria > Planctomycetota > Planctomycetia > Pirellulales > JAICIG01 > JAICLL01. Next base: position 2,432 of record DASVHB010000268.1, on the reverse strand, counting down.
ATTACAGTGCTTGGCACCGTGGTGCCCTGGTGGTCATACATGGAGGACGATTCTTGAGCACCGAGTCGCTGCCGCAGCAGACGGCTAAGCGGCGCCTGCGCTGGCCGGTGGCGGTGGGCATTCTGGTGGCCGGCGGCGCGCTCGTGGGCGTGCTGCAACTGCCGGAACTGTTTAAAACCGACGCCGAGCGGTATTTGGCCAGCATGGGGGCGTCGCTGCTGACCGCCGGCGGATTGACGTTCTGGGCAATTTTTCTCACCGGTTTCGACTGGCCGACGCGGCGGCGGCTCATGTTGGCATGTGCGGGGCTTCTGGCCGCTTTGATTCTGTTCGTCCGCATCGACGAGCTCAGCGGCAATATGATTCCGCGGCTGGCCTGGCGGTGGTCGGCCAAGCCCGATCAAACGCTTGTCGAACACTTGCGGCGCAGCGAACGATCGGACGACGCCGCCGCGGTCGACTTGGCCAGCACCTCGCCGCACGACTTTCCGCAGTTTTTGGGAGAGAATCGCAATGGCCGATTGAGCGGGCCGAAGCTGGCGCAAGATTGGCAAGCAAATCCACCGAAGCCGATTTGGCGCCAGCCGATTGGGGCGGGCTGGTCGGCGTTTGCCGTCGTCGGCGATTTTGCCGTCACCCAAGAACAACGCGGCTCGCAAGAGCTGGTCACCTGTTATGAGTTGCGAACCGGCCGGCTTCGCTGGTCGCACGCCGACGAAACTCGCTACAGCTCGACCATTGCCGGCGACGGACCACGCGCCACGCCCACCGTCGATCGCGGACGCGTGTATGCGCTGGGAGCCTCGGGCAACTTCGTCTGTCTCGACGGCGCCACCGGAAACGTACTCTGGCGGCACGATCTGGTCGCCGAGCATCACGCGCCGCTGCCGCAATGGGGCATCAGTTGTTCGCCTTTGGTGGTAGCAGATCGGGTGATCGTCAGTGCCGGCGGCCCCAACGGCCATTCGCTGGTCGCTTACGATTGCGAAACGGGTGAAGTGGCCTGGCACGCCGGCGATCGTCCAGCCAGCTACGCCTCTCCCATATTGGCCACGCTCGTCGATACGCCGCAGATTTTGGTGGTCAACCAAGACTCGGTCGGCGGCCACGCGCCCGACGATGGACGACTACTATGGACATTCGCCTGGCCTGGCGGCGAACCGAAGGTGAGCAATCCCGTGCCCATCGCCCCCGATCGTGTGTTTATCGCCGCCGGCTACGGCTTGGGATGCAAGCTCTTGCAATTGCACCAAAGCGATGATGGCGCGATTTCGGTCGAAAAACCGCTCTGGGAAAATCGGTTGCTGAAGCCCAAGTTTACCAATGTCGTCTTGCGCGACGACGCGGTGTATGGCTTGGATGACGGCCGCGCGCTGGTTTGCCTAAGCCTGGCCGACGGCAAGCGCCGTTGGCGCGGCGGCCGCTATGGTCACGGGCAGTTGCTGCTGGTCGACGATCTGCTGTTGGTTCAATCGGAAGCGGGCGAGGTGGCGCTGGTCGAGGCCACGCCCGAGCGCTATCACGAGCTGACGCGCTTTCAGGCCCTGGAAGGCAAAACCTGGAACACGCCGGCACTGGCCGGGCGTTTGTTGGTGGTCCGCAACGCCACCGAAGCGGCGTGCTATGAATTGCCGGTGGAGTGAGTGGGGAGTAACAACGTTCAGATCGATGAAACCATGCGGAGACGATCCAATGAAAATCGTAGCACCAATTCTGCTTTGCGCGGCGACAACTGTTCTGTGGGCAGATGAAACGGCCAAGAAGCCCGAAAACAAAAAGGCTGGTCGCGTCGAAATCGAGGGCCTGATTACCGCTGAACCGTTTCCCGAAGGGTATGACCGTACGCCTAGCGAATTAGAAGACGATAACGGTGCGCTGCTCGGGCGACAGTTGATGTTCACGAAAGAAGGTGTTGTCTCGAAAGTCATGGTCAAGATCGAAAACCGCAAGCTGCCTGATCGCGCTCACAAAAAAACCACTCTCAAGGCATATGTCAATGGCACTGCGCATATGTTCAATGACGCAGGGCTGAAGCTCGTGAAAAAGAAGCTTCCGGATATCGAAAAGGTGAATGTTGCCAACCGCACGACGTGCGACCTGGTTTACCAAACGGCTGAGGGCGCCGAGATCGACGTGCAAATTCAAGTGTTCTTCACCGACGTGGGGTATCTGGTTACGGTGATTGCCGACAGTCAGAACGATTACAAGACGCTGACGAAATGGGCAAAGACCATCCAACCCGCCAAGGGAGCAGATAAAAAGGGCGTGAAACCGCGAACCGAGCCCGACGATTCGCCGTCCGAATCGCAATAGGTGCTCACGAGTTGGCAGATACCTTGCCATGCCACCGGCTTGCCCGGTGGTTGCTGACGTTGGTTTCTAAAGAGATGCGTAAAGCGCCCCCGTCGTGTTCACCGCCGGCTGTCCGCCCG
>DASVHB010000267.1:0-5331 GCA_036379195.1 Pirellulales bacterium | reverse complement strand
CGTGCTCGATGTCTCGCCCGAGACGCCTCAGGCGGGCGTGCCCGGCACGGCCTTGGCCCAGCCGGTCTTGAAATTTGATGGCAATGGCAACCCGACGGAGCGGGTACTCGAAGCCGTGGACCGCATTTTCGCCGAAGGAAGCGTCTCTTCGCTCACGTTGGCCGACACGGTCGACTGGGACTTGTTGTTCGCGGCGCGAGGCATGCTTGGCAGCCATTGGCACATTCCTGAGCACTCTCTCGGTGGGGCGCTTTACTCACGCGCGACAACGTGACGCCAGTGATGCCCATGTCGGCGAGACGCAGCCGGCGGCGGGCAGCCTCGAGCCGGCCGATCGCAACGCGTGCCTTACTTACTCACTTGACCGCAAAGGACGGTTAATCTCCGTCGTCGCTCCGGTCGATCCCGGCGCGCAATGGTCTTCAAGTTTTTGAGTAGACACCTCCCCGGCCAACGATCAAATCGTGGTCGGCGACGTCAGCCAAGGGAGTGCCGCTGAACGCGCCCTCGTACCGTGGGACGACTGGGCGCAGATCGACGATGTCCCCGCCAAACCATCAACTCTGTTTGACGCGATCCACATCAGGTTTCGTACCCAGCACGGGCGGCGGGGCGGCTTTACCGCACGACGGGAACGTGCTTGCATAAGCAGCGATTGATGCGTTGCCCTGTCCGCCGCGCTGCTCGCCGCCGGTCGGTCGATGAGATGGGGTCCGCCAGTCCGCCAAGGGTGCAGGGTGCTGACAAGTGCCGTTCGCGTCGAGCATGGTTTGCGATATAATCATCATCGACCGTTGCGCGACGGAGCCGCGTCGTTAGAACTACTCATCTGCCCGCGCAGGCAAGCGTTCGCTTTGTCCATCACCGGAGCTCGGGCAGGTGTCGATTTCACAGGTCTTGGCCAACTGGCCGGCTGCGCTGGGCTATGTGCTGGCGGCCGCGAGCGTCTTCTGGTGGCTGCGGCGTCGAGCCGGCGGCGATTCGCCCTCCGCTTGCCGAGCCGAGCGAACTGACGCTCCCGCGACACTGCGGGGCGTGGCGGCGGAGTTTTTTCGCTTGGCGTCTCCGCTGCTCTTGGCGGCGGTGTCTGCCTTGGCCTGGGCCGCCCGGCTGAGTTTCGGCCGCTGGCACTGGGCCGACGGGCTGGTGGGCTTGGGCGTGGTGGCGTTTTGGCCGCTGCAAGAGTGGCTGATTCATGTCGGCTTGCTGCACCTCAAGCCGTTTATGGTGCTGGGCCGGCGCATCGACCCCGTAGTCGCCCGCAGCCACCGCCGGCATCATCGCGAGCCGGGCGATCCCGCCTTGGGCATTACGCCGCCGTTTATTCTCTGGCTTTATCTGGCGGGCTTGCCACCGGTGTGGCTGCTCTGCCTGCCGCCGGGGCCGGCCCTCACCGGCATGGCATTGTACTTCACCCTGGCGCTATACTATGAATGGGTTCATTACCTGATTCACACGCCCTACGTCCCCCGCACCTGGCTGTATCGCCGGCTGTGGCGCAACCACCGCTTACACCATTATCAGAACGAGCATTATTGGTTTGGCGTGACGATGCTTTCGGCCGATTGGCTGCTGCACACGCAGCCATCGACCGCCAGTGCCGCCCGCTCGGAAACGTGTCGCACCCTGGGCGTTGAGGTGGCAGGCGCGGAGGGCGGCGCCGAATCGATCGACGGTTGACATGGCGCACGAGATAGCCAAGTTGTTGCTCGAACACGCCGGCACGGCCATCGAACGCGGCAAAGCCATTGAGACCGCGGTCCGCCTAGGAATGCCGCTGCAAGAGATCGATCAATATCTGGAATGGCTCTACCTGGTACGCCGAGAAGCCGTTGACGGGGCCGAGGGCACTGACCGACCGCCTTCGGATTAGTCTATGCCACCCCAAACTGCCCGGCTTAGCGATTCGCGCCGAGAACATGCGCCGCCGGCGAGCAAACTTGGTCCATGGGAACTGTTGCGATGCGTCGCCGAAGGCAAGCTGTGCCAAGTGTTTCGTGCCCGGCCGGCGGGCGCCGACCGCAGCCCGGCGTATGCCGTCAAGCTGCTGGTCGAGCGCTGGCACGACGACGCGGCGGCCGTCGAGGTGATGCGCCGCGAGGTCGTGGTGGGGCGGCAGGTATCGCATCCGCACCTGATTCCGATTCTGTCTGCCCAGGTGAACGCGCCGCCGTATTGGATCGTGATGCCGTGGCTTGAGGCGGCGCCGCTCTCGCAGCTTATTGCCACCGGGCAGCGTGCCAGTGTGCCCGGTATCAGTGTGCCCGCCGCGCTGGGGGTGGCTCGCCAGGTGGCCGAAGCGCTCGATGCGTTGCATTGCAGTGGATGGATGCACGCCGATGTCAAGCCGAGCAACGTGATGGTCTCCTCCCAAGGACACGCCACGCTCATCGACTTGGGTTTTGCGCGGCAGCCGGCAGATCAGATATCGCTCGTCGATCGGTGCGTGGCGGGCACAATGCACTACGTGGCCCCCGAGATGATCACCTCGGCCTTGCGGCCCGACATTCGTAGCGACATCTACAGCCTGGGCGCCACGCTTTACGAATTGCTTTGCGGTCGGCCGCCGTTCGTCGCCCAGGGCCTGGCCGAATTGGCCGAGCAGCATCGGCAACACGAACCGCCCGAATTGCGGACGCTGGCTCCCGCCGTGCCCCCAAACGTGGCCGAGCTGGTGCGAACGATGCTCGCCAAAGAACCCCTGCGGCGGCCCCAATCGCCGCGTGAATTGGTGAGGCGGCTGGTGGCCCTGGAGATTGAAACGTTTCGGCAACGTGGCCCGATCGGTTTTGACAACCAAAACCGGTAGTTGCCGATTGCCGTTCGCTAACGCGAAATGCGCACCCGCCGCCCGGACACGCCAGACCGCGCGCCCCATACTAACCCGAAGCGTAAGCGAGGCTAAGTCCGGTCCTCGTCCTCGCTTACGCTTCGGGTTGGTGTGGGCGTGTGCGCATTGCGGGCTAAAGAGGTCGAACGCATGAACCACGCATTTTGAATCTCTGCCTTGCCTGTCTTGCCCGGCCGGCGTCGCTCGCCCGGAAAGGCTGGCCTGCGCCGTATCCATTGCCGATATCAGCGATAGCCGCTATAGTTCGCGGCCATTTCCCGGAATTGTGCCAGGAGGATTCCCTCGTGCCGTGGCTAGCTTTTCGATCGAAGCTTGCGATCGTGGCTACCGCCGTCGCTTCGTGCGTTGTGTTGAGCGGTTCGGGGTGCGCGGCGGTGAAGGCCGCTCGGCAGCCCGACAAGAAAAATCTGGGCGTGCTGCACGAGGGAACGCCGCGCACGCACGTGGTTGCCGAGTTGGGCCCGCCCACCTGGACGCGGCCGCGGCCCGACGGCAGCATTGAAGACGTGTTTTCGTTCAAGCAGGGCTACAGCAAGGGCGCGAAGATGGGCCGCGCTTTTATGCACGGCGCCGCCGACGTGGCCACCGGCGGGCTGTGGGAAGTGGTGGGCATTCCCGCCGAGATTTGGGCCGACGGTACCGACGTGCAGGTGGTGGTGAGCTACGACAAGGACGAGCGCGTGAAGTATCGCCAGTTCATCAAAGGCCAAGAGGCGGTTCAGCCGCGCAAAGGCCTGCTGGCGCGGCGCAAGAATCGGAACACGCGATCGGTGGCATCGACACGTCGTCCGCCACCGCCGACGGCGCGTCCGCAACCGCCCGGCGAAGCGACGCTCAGCGATGCGCCGGTGTGGAACGGTGCCACGCCGGTTTCGGCGACAGGTCCGGCGCCGCCTGCCCGGTCGCCGTAGTCGGCGGCGCGCGACAGCACGCCGCGGCATCCCTTTCGCTCACGCAGGGCCGTAGTATGGCCGAGCGCAGCGAGTTCCACCATTGGCCTGTTGCACCACCGCAGGGTCATCCCACGGCGCCCATTGTGACGGCCGCGGCGCGTCTTTGTCTTGAGTTTAGCGATTCTGCTATAATTGCTGGTAGCGAGCGACCGATGCTGTAGGGATAGACGCTGAGGAACGTATCGAAAGAATCGCCATGAAAACACATGTTTGCCTGCTGGCGCTTGCGGTGTGCTGGGGACCAACGTTCTGCCTGGCCGGCTCGGACGAGCCGGCGGATTCGGCCGCTGGCGGAACTGCGACGAACCGAGCCGCGTTTGCGGCCGTAAGTAGCCGGCGCCAAGCCGCTCCGAGCGGACGGCCTGAAAACAACTGGCGCTATCGCAACGAAAACGGTCGCTGGTGGTACTGGTCGAGCGATAATCGTTGGTCGTACTTCAACGGCAGCCGTTGGACGCCGTACACTGGGCGAGAACGCGGCTTGACGCCGCCGCGCGCTCTTGCCGGCCAGGGCGGCGCTGGGCAAGACGGTGCTGTGGGCCAAGAGGGCGGCGTCAATGGCGAGGCGCCGCTTGGTCGAGCCCCCTTCGGCAGAGGAATGCAAGGCGGACGCGCGAGCGGCTTGCCAACGGGCGGGGTTGGAGGACAAGACTTCGGCACCTGGTTTAACGCCTATCGCGGTTTTCAAACCGGCTCGGGCGCCCTGCGCACCGCCGAGCAGGGCGGCGTCGAAATGGGCACCGCCGATATTTCGGCCGAAGCTCCGGCCACCGAAGTGTTTGAATTTGGCGGTATTCCCGGTCGCCAGGTGCGGCGGCCCAGCCCGATTGGCCGCACCATGAAAGGCAGCGGGGCCTGGTTTAGCAGTGGCTCGCCGTTCGGCATCAAGTTTGGCTATGGCAGCGGCTTTGGATATGGCGGCTATGGTTTTGATAATCCGTATGGCTATGGCAGTCGATCGGGCGGTGGCGGCGCTTATGGATATGGCTTCGGGCCTTTCGGCTCGGTGGGTGGCCAGACCGGCGAACGCCTGAGCAGTCTGATTAGCGGCGGCGCCGAGCCATCGCTGATCGGCCCAGAGCCGCCCGGCATGGGTGCTCCGTCTCGACTGGAATCGGCCGTGGGCGGACAATACGGCAAGGCCGGCGCGGGCGTACGCAAGCTTGGCGCGGGCGCCGGCGGCGGCATCGGCAGCGGCAGCGGCGGCGCTGGCGATTGACGTTCCCTACAGAACCTTCTGGCAACACTAGTCCTTGGACCTACGCGCCTGCCGCGCGTTGTGGCACAATGGCGCTCGATTCGACCATCGAGCAATGCCATGCCGCGACCCGTCACCTTATTTACTGGCCAATGGGCCGATCTGAAATTGGACGATCTGGCCCGAAAGGCGGCCGAGTTTGGCTATCAAGGGCTGGAGCTGGCTTGCTGGGGCGACCATTTTGATGTCGAGCGCGCCCTGTCCGACAAGGCTTATTGCGCGGCGCAGCGCGATGTGCTCGAGCGGCATGACTTGCAAGTGTTCGCCAT
>DASVHB010000266.1:0-3303 GCA_036379195.1 Pirellulales bacterium | reverse complement strand
GGCGGGCCTGCAAGATGCCGAAACGCAGCTTGTCGAGCCCCTCAACGCCATGAGCGTCGGTCGAGATGACAATCGGTATGCCATGACTCTTGGCCGCCGCGCAGGCCACATCGTCGAGGTCGAGCCGCTGCGGGTGCGAGTTTAGTTCCAGAAACTTGCCGTGCTGCCGGGCGGCTCGAAACACCGCGTCGAGATCGACATCGTAGGGCTTGCGGCGATTAATCAGCCGGCCGGTGGGATGCGCGATGGCGCACACATGCGGGTTGGCCAAGGCGTCGACAATCCGCCGTGTGATCTGCTCGCGCGGTTGCTGCTGCCCATAGTGCAGGCTGGCCACCACCCAATCGGCTTCGGCCAGCACTTCGTCTTCCAGGTCGAGGCCGCCCTTTTCCAGAATATCGACTTCCACACCCTTGAGCACGACGAAGCCGCGCAGGCCCTTGTTCAGGCGGTCGATCTCGGCCCACTGAGCCCGCAGCCGCGTGGCGTCGAGTCCGTTGGCCATGCTCACGCGCTTCGAGTGGTCGGTGATGGCGATGTATTTCAGGCCGCGGTCCTGCGCCGCCGCCACCATCTCTTCGAGCGATGCCCGTCCGTCGGTCGCCGTGGTGTGCATGTGCAAGTCGCCTAGCATGTCTTCCAGTTCGAGCAGCTTGGGCAGCTTGCCGGCGTCGGCCCAGGCAAACTCCTGGCGGGCTTCGCGCAGCTCCGGCGGAAACCAGGGCAGATCGAGCGCGGCGTAGACTTCTTCTTCGGTGCGGCCCGCCACATATTCGTCTCCGCGGAACACGCCATACTCGTTGATCTTCAGCCCGCGGCTTTTGGCGCGGCCCCGTAACACCACATTGTGGTCCTTCGAGCCGGTGAAGTATTGCCAGGCGGCGCCGAACGACTCGGCGGGCACCACCCGCAGATCAACTTGCAGCCCGCCCGCCAGACGCACCGACATTTTCGTGTCGCCGCGGCCCAGCAACGTCTCGACCGCCGCGAACGCGGCTAGCCGGTCCATGACCTCGGCAGCGTTCGACGAGACGACCAGCAGGTCGAGATCGGCCACGCTATCGCGCCCGCGGCGGTAGCTGCCCGCCGGCTCAAGTTCGGCGACGCTCGGACAGGCTCGCAAGTGGGTCATTAGCGACTGCGCAAAGCCGTCGACTTCGGCCCAGGTGAGGCGCTGATTGACTGAGCCGGCCAGCTCCATACCTGCCAGGATGGTTTGCTCGGTTTTTTCTCCAAATCCTTTCAGCTTCCGTACGCGACCGGCCTGGCAGGCCTCGCGCAGCTCGTCGAGCGTGCTGATTCCCAGCTCTTTGTTGAGGGCGGCGGCTTTTTTCGGTCCCACGCCCGGCACGCGCATCAGCGTGAGCACCGACACCGGAATCTGGGCCAGCAGTTCCTGGTGCAGCGGCATGCTGCCGGTTTGACAGAGCGAAGCGATTTTATCCGCCAGATCGCCGCCAATGCCTTTGAACTCGGTAAGCTTGCGGCCCGCGGTGCAGAGGATGGTGGCCGCCGGCTCCGAAAGTTCGCGGATGGTGCGGGCGCCGTTGCGATAGGCGCGCACGCGAAACGGGTTGGCCGCCTGGATCTCCAGCAGATCGGCGACCTCGTCCAGAATGGCGGCGATTTGCGCGTTGTTCATGGGGTTCGGCTTTCGCAAGATTCGGCAACGATTATAGCAGATGTAGCGGTCGTAGCGGTTGAGCGGTGCGGGGCCTGCCGGTCTGAGCGATTCTGTTGGAATTGGGCTGCCCTTTGCGACGATTCTGACAGAGATGCTAGCTCGCACCCTAACCCGTCGAAACGCGCTGCGGTGGCTCGGCCTATCCTTGGCCAGCGCGATGGTTTGCGTGTTCCTTGGTCACTTCGTCGAACTGGCGGACAACGCGACGGTATCTGTACGGCACGGAGTCCATTCCCCACAGGCATCAAACGTCGGCGCTGCGGATTCTCCGCCGCAAAGCCGACCCGATGTGCATCTCTGCCAGGCATTGGGTCCCGCCGCGCCTTACCCGATTTCCGGGCTGGACTGCGCCACCGGCAATTGTGGCGAACTTGGCTGGAAGGCCGCGCGGCCCATCGCCTGGCAGCGTTACGCCCAGGGCGAGTATTTGGGACATGCTCGTCTCGCGCACGTGGAACAATATCGTTTGCGGGTCGATGATGAACTCGATTTCGTGTTTCGCCTGACGCGGCAAGAAACGCCTCACGCCTATCGCTTGCAAACCGGCGATCTGCTGCGCATCGAATCGCTCGTCGAGCCCGAACTGACCGCCGAGCAGCAGATCGCGCCCGATGGCTCGCTCACGTTGCGGCTGGTGGGCCCGGTGCCGGCGGCGCGCATGACCGTCGAGCAACTGCGGGCCAACTTGAACGAACGATACCGCAAGCACTACCGAGAGCCGTCGGTCACCGTCACGCCACTGGTGGTCAATTCGCGGTTGGAAGACTTGCGTTCGACGATCGACCAGCGGTTTGGCTCGGGCGGGCAATCGCGCCCGGCCAAAGTCACGCCCGAAGGCACCGTGCAGTTGCCCGTCATCGATTCGGTTTTTGTGCAAGGGCTGACGCTGGCCGAGGCCCAGCGCGAGATCGAAGCGCGTTTTGCGGAAGAGATTGCGGGCGTTGAAGTCATGCCGGTGCTCACCAGCCGCGCCCCGCGCTATGTGTATGTGGTGGGTGAGGTCCGCGAGCCAGGCCGCTACGAACTGCTGGCGCCCACCACCGTGACGCAAGCCATCGCCTTGGCGGGCGGCTGGAACTACGGCGGGAACCTTTGGAAGACGATTGTCTTTCGCCGCGGCGACGACTGGCGGCTGATGGCCACGATGCTCGATCTGCGTGGCAGTTTGTATGGACATCGCCCTTGCCCGGCAGACGAAATCTGGATCAACGACGCCGACGTGGTTGTGGTTCCCAAGACGGCGTTGCTGGTGGCGTCAAACGTGCTCGACCTGGTGTTCACGCAGGGCGTGCTACGGATCGTGCGTTTTAACGGCAGCGTCGCGTTCAGCGCGGTGCGGTATAGCGGCCACCGCCCCGGCTTGCTGCCGATTGTGCCCGCCGCCCCGATCATTCAACACCCCGTGACCCTGTTGCCCACGCTGCTCACTCCGCCCGTGCCGAGTCACTGAGCTATCGCACGGAGGCGGAAAAAGCAGGTATGCAATTGTGGCGCGTCGATGCGCACGGCCGTGCGCATCATATATCCTATGGGGGGGGATGGTGGTCGAACTACGGTGCCTCCTCCGACCTGATCAGCGAGACCGACAGGGACAATCGTACCCGGAACTGGGAATACGA
>DASVHB010000265.1:0-4418 GCA_036379195.1 Pirellulales bacterium | reverse complement strand
GGTTGCGCTCGCGCAACCGGCGACGCCGCCACGTCGCACAGCGGCTGCGACGACTTCGCGGGCCAGGACCTTGCCGCCGACGACTCGTCGCTGCACTGGTTCGACGCCGTGTTGGACGACCGTGCGTGCGGACCCTCGGCGCCTACCTGGTGGGACCTGCTTTTATGCGAGTCGGCCCAGTAACGAGCCGGCCCAGTAACAAATCGGCTGATACATCTGATTTATCGTCACCGCTAACGCGACCGCGCGAAGGCGTCGTTCAGCTCTGGTTCGGTCAGCGCGATGCCGCCGGCGTTGCCAACGTCGCGCAAAATCTTGCCGGCCAACAGGGCGCAAACGGGTGCGAGCACGTCGAAGTGGTTCGCGCCTTTCACCGCCAGAAAATGAACTTGGGGGTTGGCTGAACCGCGGGCCATCTCCTGCAGACTGTCGTGGTTTCCGCCCATTCCTTCGATGACAAACACGGGCGACCGGATCGACGTCAGCCAATAGACGGGCGACCGCAGTTCCGACTCGCGCGGGTTCGAGGTGTCGAACGGCAGAAACTCGTCGGGATAACCGCGTACATCGGAGGCCGGGCCGAACGAAAAGACCGCGCGAAACCGATCGCTCGACTCCGCCACGAGCAACACCAACGTGCCGCCGGTACTGTGCCCGCCCAGGTAGATGCGGTTGGCATCGACATTAGGCTGCTGGGACAGAAAGTCGGCGGCGGCCAACACGTCGTCGACCTCGCCCAAAAAGCCTTCCTTGACGCCCGGATTGTCGTTTCCGCCGCGCAGCGCCGGAAACATCGTGATGATGCCGGCTTTACGGAAGGCGCTGGCGGTTTGGTCGTTCGAGGGTGGCGCTTCGCTCCACATGTCGCCAATGGAGTTGCAGTCGCCGCCGGTAATCCAGACGATCGCCGGATGCTTCTGGCCGTCGCGCGGATCGACGCTCAGATAGCCGGCCAGCGGGCCGACGGGCGAAGGATAGGTGATCTTAGTGAAGACGTTCGGCGGCGGTTGGGGAACAGCCTCTTTGCGATTGCCCGCCGGTCGCAAGACCGACTTGAAACCGCGCCGCGCATCGACGAGCGCCACCGGGACGGTCGCCTCACCCTGAATCACCGTGTCGGAACGATTGTCGCCGCACCCGAAGGCGGCGAGCACCGCCATGAGCGGTATCGCCGCGGCCGCGAAGGTCAAAAGGCGTTTCATCGGCGAGGACCGTGAATTGAGGGAAAGTCGGCTTTGGTTCGGCAAAGTTTACCGTCGCCACGCGCGGTTGTCACGCGCCGGTGGAACGGATGGGCCGTGGATTTATTCTCAGTTTTGTACCGGCAATGTCGTCTTTCGTTCCGCGAAAGAAACGCATTCCCGCGCCCTGAATCGGAGCGTGCTTTCGCGGAGCGAAAGCCGACAATGCGCGCCGCAGCTTGATCGGCGATCTAACAACGGCTAGGCTTGGCCTGCCGGGATATGATGATAAGGAGCCGATGCCATGTCGCTCGCGGCAATCGTTTTCTTGACGGCCGCCCTCGGCGCGGCGACCGATGACGTGCCGGCTGTGGCCGGCGTCGTGGTCGATGCTCGCAATCAGCCGGTGGCCGGCGCGGACATTTATCTCTTCGATGGTCCACCGGTCGGCCGCACGGCGGCACCCAACGACGCAGCGAAGACGCGCCGACCGCCCGCGCTGGTCGCCAGCGCGCAAAGCAATGACGAAGGAGAATTCTCGATTGCTCTACCGGCGCATGCGCCACCGGTTTACGCGCGGTCGATGACTTGGTTTGGCCTGGCGGTTCACAAGCCCGGGCTGGCGGTCAAGACGCGCGTGATCGCTCGCTATTGGCCGTCGCGGGCGGCGCCGGTTCGAATCGTGCTCACGCAGCCGCGCAACAACCGTGTGCGCGTCCGATCAAGCGCTGGCGAGCCGGTCGCTGATGCGCGGCTGTGGGTTGATCAGATTGAGGGCATTCGGCTGCCCGAAGAGTTGAGCGAGCGATTAGTCACCAAAAGCAATGCTTCGGGCGAGGCCGAGCTGCCCGACGTCGCCGGCGAGGAGCTGAAGACGGTTCGCGTCGAATCGAAGCAATTCGGTTCGCAATGGTGCGCATTGGCCCGATCGATCAACCATCTCAGCACAATGAGCCTGCTGCCGGTTGGAGCGATCCGCGGTCGGCTCGTCGATGATGCAGGCCAGGCGTTGCCGTCAACGCGTGTGCGGCTGGCCACATGGGCCGAGCCGCGCGACGCGCTGTCGGGCGGTGGCCTGGCAGAAGCCACGACCGACGCCGAGGGCCGCTTCCGCGTGCCTGTCATGCCCGCCGGTATCTTGCAACTGTCTGTCGAGCTTCCCCCCGACTCGCCGCTCGTGAACACCTATCAAGACACGCAGCAGATCGAGGCGGGCGGCACCAACGATATCGTCGTCCGATTCGAACGTGGCGTTCGCGTGCAGGGTACGGTGGTCGATGACGAGGGCGGTCCGATCGCCGGCGCCGCGGTCGAACTCGTGTCGTTCAACGTGCCGCGGCGATACCTGCGGCTTGAATCGGACGAAGCCGGCAGGTTCTCCGGCTATGTCCTGCCCGGTTACGTCGGTCGCGCGGTAACGCATCTGCCGCCGGGTTATTACTTCCCCGCCCAATCGATGGGCGCGATCGCCGTGCCTGAAGGCGCTCAGGAGATTGCGGTCGAGCCACTGCGGCTGGCGGTAGGTACAACGATCGCCGGCCAGGTAGTCGATGCCGCGGGCCGGCCTGTCGCCGACGCCGAAGTAGTGGGCGAGCTACCGCGCCCCGATATCTCCATGCCCGATAACGCCAGTCGAGTGTTTTTCGCCCTCAGTGACCGCGACGGCAACTTCATGCTGCAAAACATTCCGCCTAACGGCAAGTTGAGCCTCACCGCGGCGAGTGTCAACGGCGCGACTGCGGCCCCGGTTGAAGTAAGCGTGCGCGGCACCGATTGGGTGACGGTGGCGGTCACGCCCGAGGTTGTATTGTCGGCGTCGGGCCGCGCGGTCGATGCCGCGGGCCACCCCATCGCGGGCGCCGCGGTGCGCGTGGTCGCCGCGGCTCGCGAGCGCCGCCCGCGCGAGACTGATCTCCTGTTCCACGGCAGCGAGCAGATTCATACCGACGCCGATGGCCGCTTTGCAACGCCCAAGCAGCTACCGCGCGATCGAGATTACCGGGTCGAAGTTGACGCACCGGGCATGATGCCCGCTCGCACCGAGACGATCGATCCCACCGTTTGGCGCGTGCTCGATTTTGGCGACATCGCACTCACACCCACGCCGCAATTGCGCTCGGTCTCCGGACAGGTGGTCGCCGGCAGCGGTCAACCGGTCGGCGGCGCGGTAGTGAGCCAATCGGGCGATGGCCCCCGCCGCACGCGGGCGATCTGCGACGCCGACGGACGTTTTCGCATCGAAGGCATCTATGAAAGCCCGGCTTGGCTATTCGTCGAATGCGAGGGCCACCGCTTACAGGCTCAGCCGATTGCCAATGAAGTGGGCGACGTCCGCATCGTGCTGCGCGAGAATGCCGCCGCCGAGCCGCGCGAAGCGTTGCGCGCGCCGGCAGATGCGCGAGCCGAAGAAACGGTCATCCGTGGTTTGCTTAATGATTATCGGTCGAGATTGGAACGCTGGCCCGACGATTGGCCCTACGCGGGGCCGCAGTGGACCGCGGCAGTCGAGGCGATTCTGCAGGACGAGTTCGATGACACCGGCCGCCAGGCCCTGTTGTATTTTGCCAACGATATCGAGCTGCGCTTGAGTTATTTGCTTTCGCCCGAACAGCTTATCGAACTGGCGCGGGCCGCCCCCGACATGGTGCATCGTGCATGGCTCTATGAGGCGGCGGCCGATCGCCTGGCCGAGTCGCCCGATCTACAACGCGATGCCTTGGCCCAGGCGTTGCTGGCCGCGCGGGCCATCGAGCAGCCGTCGTACCGGATCGGGCGGCTGATCTATATCGCCGAGCGGCTTTTTGATCTGGGCGACCGCGAGGCGGGCGCGGCGCTGGTGCGCGAGGCCCGCCAGCGGCAGGACGCCACGCCCGAGGGACTGCACCTGAGCGAAGATTGGCGGGGCCGGCTTGCCGGCGGACTCGTTTACCTCGATCTGCCCGCCGCGTTCGCACTTTGCGAGAAAGTTAGCGCCAACATGCACGATGCGTGTCTGAATGAAGTCGCCTGCAGTCTTGCCGCCGAGAACCCCGCCGCGGCGGAACGCGCGCTTGAGCGAATGCATTCGCCGAGTTTGGGATTCAACGGCGAGGGCGCGATTCAGCGCATGGGAGCGGTCGATCCGCAGCGGGCCGCACGAATTGCCCGCAAATGCTCGCTGGCCACCGTGCGGGCGCAGGCGCTGGCGCTGGTGGCCTAGGCCCAGGCGCGCGTCAACCCCGCCGTGGCGGCCGATCT
>DASVHB010000264.1:0-9627 GCA_036379195.1 Pirellulales bacterium | reverse complement strand
AGCCGGTGGCATGGCATTGTTACACCTAAAGCGCAATAAAAACGTGCGGGGTCGAATAGGGCGTGCCACTCGAATAATCGCACATTTTGCGCAGCCCAGGCTCTGCCCCAGCCACCTGGGGATAATGCGCTAGGCGAAATCCGAATGGTCGGCGGGTACATGGTCGCCAGATACATGCTCGGCGGACACGCTGTCGGCCGTAAGCGGTTGGCGACCGCGGAAACCGGCGTCCAGATCGTGCCAGTGCAAAACCTCGGGCTCGCCGAGTTTCCAGCACAAGTAGACAGGCCGACCTTCCATCACCGCGGGAAAGTCGATCAGTCCTTCGGGACCGTTCTTCGGATCGACCCCCAATTCGCGCAGCTCTTCGACGTACTCTTGCAGCCGCTCGGTGTCTTTTTCCAGCTCGGCCTCGATGTGCGCCAATTCTTCGCCATAAACGTCGCGCGCACCGCGCTGGCGCCCCGACAGCAAGAGCGACAACCGTTCCCGCCGCTCGATTACGTCGCGCGATAACTGCGCGAGGTCGGTGGCGATCGCCCGAATCAGCGGCAGGGCCGCGTTGGCCTGCTCGACGGTAAACACTTTACGGTTTTTCCAGGCATTAGCAGCCATGACTTTAACTCACTGGTTAGGGCCGCCATGCACCGGCTCGGTGATGACCTTCGAGCTTGCTACCGCCGTGGGGTTGAGCGTGGCGCGGCCCCAGGCCACTTCGACCGGCAGCCGCGAAAAATCGACAATGCATCCATCGCGGCTGTAACAGCTCAGATCGTGCGTGGCGCCCATGAAAATGCAATCGACCGGGCACGGGTCGACGCACAACGCGCAAAACATGCACTTCGTGTAGTCGATGGTGTAGCCGGTCACGCGAAAACCCTTACCCTGGGTCACGCGCTCTTTGCCAATATAGATGCAATCGACCGGGCACGCCTTGGCGCATTGGTCGCACGCGATGCACGTGGTCAGATCGAAACGATGAAATCCCCGATAGCGCGGCGCCACAGGCACCGGCAACTCCGGATACTCAAAGTGCTCGGTAAAGGTCTTTCGCTGGGGATCGTAGGTCTTCAGCCAATAGCGCAACGTGACAATCATCCCTTGCGCGACGGTCTTGACCGCGTCACCAATATCGCGAAACCACTGCCACATGCACGACACCTGCGAAGAAAGTGAATCGGCCGCCGACCGCGACCCCGCCGATCGAACGGTTCGACCATCTGCTGAATTATAGGCGGGTCGGGCCAGACCGCAAGCGAGACATGAATCAGACATCAAGCGCTGCCGGCGATTTCATCTCCGAAATCGCTCGAGCGCGCGCTAAACTGTTTTCTTTCTTAACGTCGTGGAAACGGTAGTCGTCAATCGCTCGCGGCTGGCGATACACGATCATCGTCGGCAATGCCCGTGATGGCCACGAAACAGCACGAAGCGTGCGGTGGTTTGGCTATTGATCGCAAGGGCGTGGCCTCCTAGGACGACGGGGCAATCGACGGGCGAAAGCTGCCTGCGACTTCGAAGCGACGGCTTTGCCAATCCGGGCGGGCCGGCCCTGAATTTCCTCAGAAATGCTCGCTGTCAGGCGTGCGCGTCCAGCCGCCGCGCGAAAAATTCGCTATCAAGGCGTTGCAACCGAACCAACCCGGTCGTACCGGGACCGAACGGGCAAAAAGCCGCTGGCCCGACCGAGGCCGTCCCATCGCAGCGCATGCCGCAACAGGCTTCACAGAAACGGGTTACGACGACTAATGCCCGTCATCTCTGGCTCCATCGTCGGCGTCCCTAGTAATGGGGGCGAGGCGATTGGCTGGAACGAATGTCATGCCAAGAACGCCAAAACCAGGCGCCGAACTGGTCCCGCGGCGAGCGGTTTCGCTTGACTCTCATTAGCTAGCACGTAAAGTGAAGTGAGGAAACTTCCTGCGCGCTCTACGGGTGGGTAAACCGTCCGCCACGGAGGCAGAAACGTGGGGCGCTCGCGGAGACAGACCAGTTGTTCGCCCTTTTGAGGTCCAAGGAGGACGCTCCCTAAGGAAGGCCGAGACACGAAGCGAAGGAACTAGGCGATGTTGGTTTTATCCCGGAAAAAGAACGAGAGTATCGTGATCAACAACGACATCACTATTGTCGTTGTCGAGATCCGTGGCGACAAAGTTCGCTTGGGGGTGGAAGCACCGAAAGAGGTGCCCGTTCATCGCCGAGAAGTCTACGACGCCATTCATCGGGCAAGCAGCAACGGTCCATTAGGTGAAGCCGCGAAAAAGGGGCCAGCCAGTGGCGAAGGCACCACACCTGGCGCTTCCACCGCGACCTAATCTACCCGCGCGGCCCATTCTTGCCTAGCCTCTCGTCTGAGAATTTTTTTCGGCGCCGAGTTCGCGCCCTGACACGACCCAGCTCCCGCGGGTCGTTGACACTTGACGGCACCGGCGGCCGACCGTTATACACCCGACAGGCCAGCCGAGTTGTCGGCTGACTCACCGGCCCCGTCGTCTAGCCTGGTCTAGGACACAGGCCTTTCACGCCTGCAACACGGGTTCAAATCCCGTCGGGGTCATTTGGCAAGCGCTCGCGTGGCGTCGGCCTCAAGCTGGGCGATTAATTCTTTCAGCTTCGGCAACACGTCGCGCGCCGCGCGCTGGCCGACTTCGGCCAGTTCGCGCGCCTGCGTGAAGTCGGCGAATTCGAACGCCGACGTATCGGGTGCGATCAACAGATCGAGCGCGTGCGCCCGCAGCGACGTTACGCCCAAGGCTTGAACTTCGGTCACCCGCAGCAAGGTCTCCAGCACGCCCGCGCGGCGCGGATGCTCTGGCGTGCCCGCGAAGTCGGGCGGCAGCTTCGACACCACATCGACGCCGACCACGAAATCGGCCCCGCGTTCGGGCAAGACATCGACCGGCAGGTTGTTCAGCACGCCGCCGTCGACCAGCGCCATGCCGTCGCGCAAAATTGGCTTCGAGAAATAGGGCAGGTTGATGCTTTCCATCACCGCATGCACCGCGTCGCCCCGCTCGCGCACCACCTGGCTGCCGCTGATCAGATCGACGGCCAGCACCAGCAAGGGCACCTGTAACTGCTCGAGCCTGGTATCTTGCAGATAGGGTCGCAGCATCAGGTCCCACGCCATGCGGCGATATTTCGACCACAGGTACCACCGCATTCCGCCGGGCAACAGCTTAAACAGTCGGGCCGGAGTCAGCGCCGTCCGCAGCGACTCGAGCGCCGTGTCAGGCCGCCAGCCGCCGCAATAGGCCAGACCCATCAAGGCGCCGGAGCTGGTGCCCGCCACCAGGTCGAAATGAATGCCCTCGTGATCCAAGGCGCGCAACACGCCCAGATGAGCCAGGCCGCGCGCTCCGCCGCCGCTCAGCGCAATGCCCAGCCGCGTGCCCCGCAGATGTCGCACCAGCCGTTCGATGCCTTGCCGCTGCCGCCACGAGGTCCGCTCGGGATCGTCTTCGAGCGTGACTTTGAAATCGATCGGCGCCAGCTCGGGCGGCAACTTCAGCCGCGGCGCGAAGCGCTCGTCGCGATGCAGCACCCACACCCAATGAATGCGCGGCGCCAAATGGGGCGCGCTCTCCAGCGCGGCCCGGAGTCGCTCGACCGCGCCTTCGGAAAACCGCGAGTCGACCAGCCACCAGATTTCCTCGCAGGGCGCCAGCAATTGTGCCAGCTCGGCGGGCGAGCTTTGCTGCGTGAGATCGAGCAACACGCGACCTTGATGGCCGATGACTTGTTCAATGCGCGCTCGCACGCGCGCGGCCCGTTCGCTCGCGGTGGGCGCCGCGGGAATCCGCTCGATGAAGACGCCCGCCTCCGACGGCCATTTCTCGGCGCGGTCGGTGAGCACTTCCAGCGATTCGCCGCGGGCCACCAGCGCGTTGGCCAGGTGGCGGATCAGCCCTTGGGTGCGCACAGTGGTGTTCACCAGGCCCACGATGGCCGGTCGCTCGCGCCGGTGGCGGCGCGTCATTTCTTGTCGCAGCCGCAGCACCAACGCGCGGCTGAGGTTGGCCGCGAAGCCGGGCACGGTCACCAGCAGCCGGTCGAATCGCTCTTGATCGAGTTCCAGCAGCTCGCTGTCGACCACGGCGGTGATCGTGGCCGGGCGCACATGGTCGCCCAGCAGTGCCATGTCGCCGAAATGATCGCCTTGCCCCAGGTAGGCCAGCAGCCGCGGCGGCTCGTGATCGCGGCTCAGCGTCACGCGCACGCGGCCTTGCGCGACGAGAAACATGCTGCGGCCCGGCTCGCCTTGCCGGGCCACGACCGTTCCCGCCGCGTATGGCACGCTGCGCAGCGCGTCGGCAATGCGGTGCAATTCGTCGGCGGCCAGCCCATGACACAGCGGGCTGCGTCGCAGAAGCTGGTAAACCGATGCGTGCCGTGGGTCACTCACGAGAGTTTCGATGCAAGAAGCTTGCCGCCGATTGCGGCCTCATCAATAATCGCAACTATGCAGCCAGACCACCTTCCGCCGTACGACGCCCTGCTGCTGGTTTCGTTTGGCGGACCCGACCGCCCCGCCGATGTCATCCCATTTCTCGAAAACGTGTTGCGCGGCAGGAATGTACCCCGCGAGCGGATGCACGAAGTCGCCGAACATTATTACCATTTCGGCGGTCGAAGTCCGCTCAACGAACAAAATCTGGCCCTGATCGCCGCGATAAAGGCCCGACTGGCGGCGGCGGGACTCAACTTGCCGATTTATTGGGGAAACCGCAATTGGCATCCGCTTTTGCCCGACACCCTGCGACAGATGGCCGGCGAGGGCGTTCGCCGGGCGTTGGCCTTCGTCACTTCGGCTTATGCGTCTTATTCCGGCTGCCGGCAATACTTGGAGAACATCGCGGCGGCTCAGGCGGCGGTCGGCCCACGGGCGCCGCGAGTTGACAAGCTGCGCATGTTCTACAACCATCCGCTTTTCATCGAAGCGACCGCCGACCGCGTCGCCGCGGCGCGAGAGCAACTGGCGCTCGACCGTCGTTCGGCAGCGAGGTTGATTTTTACGGCGCACAGTATTCCCCAGGGGATGGCCGATCATTGCCGCTATCAAGCGCAGCTTGGCGAGACGTGCCGTCTGGTGGCCACGGAAATCGGGCAGCGCGACTGGCGCTTGGTCTATCAAAGCCGCAGCGGTCCGCCGTCGCAGCCGTGGCTTGGTCCCGACATTTTGGATGAACTGCGCCGGCAACGCGCCGAAGGAGCGTTCGACGCGGTGGTCGCGCCCGTCGGCTTTCTGTCGGACCATCTGGAAATTCTGTATGATCTGGATACCGAGGCGCGGCGGCTCTGCGAGGAACTGGGCTTGAACATGGTGCGCTCGGCGACCGTGGGAACACACCCTAAGTTTATTAAGATGATCCACGAACTGATTCTGGAGCGCGTGTCGCCCGGCACATCGCGGCGCGCGGTGGGCCAGTTCGGACCCGACCACGATCACTGCCCCGCCGACTGCTGCCTCTCGGGACGAAAAGGATCGTAGCATGAGCGAAACCGACCTGCCTGGCAGTTTGAGCCTGGCCTTTGTCGAGGGCCTGTACGACGATTATCTGCGCGATCCCGGCGCGGTCGAACCGCACTGGCGCGAGTATTTCGATCGCTTCCGCGCCTCTCCCGCTCAGAGAATCACTGGCAACGGCCGGTCTGCCCGGCGCTGGCGGCCCGGCCCCTCGTTCCGCCCGGCCAGCATTTTTAATCCCAGCGGCGGCGCGGGCGCCAACGGCGACCCTGCCACCCTGGCGACGCCGGTCGCCGAGGTCGCCAATCTGCAAGACCGCGTCGATCAGCTCATTCGCGCGTATCGAGTGCGCGGGCACATGGTCGCCCAGATCAATCCGTTGGCCTTGCCGCGACCGCATCAGCCCGAGCTGGACCTGGAATTCTATCGCTTTACCGAAGCCGATCTCGACCGGCATTTTTCGATCGACACCATTCCCGGGGCCGACACGCTCTCGCTGGCCGGCATCGTGGAGCACCTGCGCAATACTTATTGCCGCTCGATCGGCGTGCAGTTCATGCACATCGACGATTTGAGCGTGCGGCACTGGTTGCAAGACCGGATGGAAGCGACCGAAAACCGCTTGCGGCTCACGCGGCAAGAGCAGTTGCGCATTCTGACGCGGCTGACTAATGCCCATCTCTTCGAGGAATTCATCCAGAAGAAATACATCGGCGCCAAAAGCTTTTCGCTCGAGGGGGCCGAAAGCCTGATTCCGCTGCTCGACCTGGCGATCGAAAAAGCCGGCGAGCAGGGCATCGACGAAATCGTGCTGGGCATGGCCCACCGCGGGCGCCTGAACGTGCTGGCCAACATTATGGGCAAGACGCCGCAAATGATCTTTCGCGAGTTTGAAGACCGCGAGCCGGAGCTGCTGCTTGGCCGTGGCGACGTGAAGTATCATCTGGGCTACAGCGCCGACTGGCGCACCGACGACGGGCACACGGTGCATCTCTCGCTCTGCTTCAACCCCAGTCATTTGGAGTTTGTGAATCCGGTGGCGCTGGGCCGCATGCGCGCCAAGCAAGACCGCGAGGAAGATCGGCAGCGGGTGCGCGGGCTGGTGCTGCTGATTCATGGCGACGCGGCCTTCGCCGGCGAAGGTGTGGTGCAAGAGACGCTGCAGCTCAGCCAATTGCAGGGCTATGCCACCGGCGGCACGATTCACGTGGTGGTGAACAACCAGATCGGCTTTACGGCCACGCCCGCCGAAGTGCAGTCGAGCACCTATGCCACCGACGTAGCCAAGATGCTGCAAAGCCCCATCTTTCACGTGAACGGCGAGAACCCAGAGGCGGTGGCCCAGGTGGTGCGGCTGGCGATGGATTTTCGCCGTGCTTTCCAGCGCGACGTGGTGATCGACATGTATTGCTACCGGCGACGCGGCCACAACGAGGGCGACGAACCGTCGTTCACGCAGCCAATGCTCTACAAGGCGATCGACGATCGCATGAGCGTTCACGAGGCCTACCTCGAGCAACTCCTGATGCTAGGCGGCGTGACTTACGAAGAGGCCGAAAAGATCGTCGCGGTAAGACGCGCGCAGCTTGAGCAGGAACTTTCGGCGGCGCGGGGCGACGACTTTGTGCGGTCCAACGAAGGGCCGAGCGGAATCTGGGCCGGCTATGTGGGCGGCGCGGAGCCGCCACCCGTGGCCACCGGCGTCGAACGCACGCGACTGGTGTCGCTGCTGGAGAGCTTGGCGCGGGTGCCCGGCGATTTTCATCCGCACCCGAAGATCAGTCGATTCTTGGAAAACCGGCTGGAGATGGCCCGCGGCGAGCGCCTGCTCGACTGGTCGGCGGCCGAAGCGTTGGCGCTGGCCAGCCTGGCCACCGAGCGAGCGCCGGTTCGACTGACCGGCCAGGACACGGCCCGCGGCACGTTCAGCCAGCGGCACGCCGTGCTGCACGACTACCAAAACGGCGAAACCTATCTGCCCTTGGCGCACTTGGCGCCAGATCAGGCGACGGTCGAGATTTACAACAGCCCGCTTTCGGAGACGGGCGTGCTGGGCTTTGAATACGGCTACAGTCTCGACCGCCCCGACGGCCTGGTGATGTGGGAGGCTCAGTTCGGAGATTTTTGCAACGCGGCGCAAGTGATCATCGACCAGTTCATCACTAGCGCCGAGGAAAAATGGCGCCGGCTCAGCGGGTTGGTGCTGTTGCTGCCGCACGGCTTTGAAGGGATGGGACCGGAGCATTCTCACGCTCGGCTCGAGCGGTTCCTGGCCGCGGCGGCCGACGACAATCTTCAGGTGGTGAATCTGACCACGCCGGCCCAATATTTTCATTGCTTGCGGCGGCAGGTTGTGCGGCGCTGGCGCAAGCCGTTGATCGTCATGACGCCCAAGAGCCTGCTGCGGCATCCCCAGTGCGTTTCGTCGCTCGACGATTGCGCGAGCGGCGGCTTTCAGCGCATCATTGGCGACCGCCGCCTTTCGCTCGGCGAAATAAACGGCTCTTTCAGCGACCAAAAGAAGACCGAAGCTCAGGCCGTCGAACGCGTTTTGCTTTGTTCGGGCAAAATCTATTACGACCTGCTGCAAGAACGCGAGCGGCTGGGGCGCGGCGATGTGGCGATGGTGCGCGTCGAGCAGCTTTATCCGTTGGCGCTTGACGAACTGCAGGCGGCGCTGGCGCCGTTCGCCGAGGGCACGCCGGCCTATTGGGTGCAAGAAGAGCCCGAGAACATGGGGGCCTGGTGGTTCATGCGGATGACGCTGGGCGAGCGACTGTTCGAGCGGTTGCCATTCGCGGGCATCACGCGCCCCGCGGCGGCCAGCCCCGCCACCGGCTCGCACAGCAGCCACAAGTTGGAGCAGCAGATGTTGCTTGCAAAGTGCTTTGGAGCACAATTTGCTTAGTGAATGGGTATCTTGAATGGTCGCTTTACGGCATTCATGGTGGCCATGGTATATCGAATCTGCATTGCCGATTGTATAATTGGGGCAAACAGTCAAGCATGGTTATGGAGACTCGATAAAAGAGGGGTCAAATGCCGACGTTCGTGTCCGTCTGGAAGATCTTTCGGCGAACAGAGTTTCGGGGCCTTGATTGATGAGAGAACGAATGCCGGTATCGATGAAAGATTTTGGTCTCGATCGCCTCAGCGTCGCCGAACGGATTTCCTTGGTGGAAGAGCTGTGGGATAGTATTGCGCGTAGTACCGAGCCCATATTGTTGACCGATGCCCAGAAGCAAGATTTGCAGCTTCGGCTAGACTTGTATCGCGATAACCCAAATGCAGGTTCATCGTGGGAAGAGATTCGGTCCCGGCTGATGGAGGGTGGCGATTGACTCACAAGCTAATCGTCAATCCAGAAGCTGAGGCCGACCTAACCTTGGCAAAACGCTGGTACGACGAGAAGCGCTCCGGTCTCGGGAGCGAGTTTGTGACCAGTGTCGCGGAAGCCTTTGAAAGGATCCGCCTGAACCCGGAACTGTTTGGAAAGGTGTTCCACGAATTGAGAGCCGCTCGCGTACACCACTTCCCATATCTGGTCATCTATCGAACTGACGGCACGCACGTCACGATCATTGCGGTCTACCATACGCACCGTGACCCTCGTGGTTGGCAAGGGCGGGACGAATCCAGCAATTGATCGGAAAGTGGTTCCGTGACCATCGAGCTTAAAGTCCCCACGGTCGGCGAATCGATCAGCGAAGTTCAGCTTGGCGACTGGCTGAAAGGCGAAGGAGACTTCGTCGACAAAGATCAGCCCGTCGTCGAAATCGAATCCGACAAGGCCACCGTCGAGCTTCCAGCGCCGGTGTCGGGCAAGATCGCTAAAATCCTGAAGCGAAAAGGCCAATCGGCGGCGGTCGGCGAGGTGGTCGGCCTGTTGGAAGAGGCGGCCGCGCCAGCCGGCACGCCCGCACCGCCAAAAGGCCCTGCCGAACCAGCCGCCGCACACGACCCGACGGCCAAACGCGCCGCGGCCGAGCAGCAAGCCGCGGCACGGCCCCCGGCCACGAGGGACCGACCGTCGCCTACGAAAGACCGCCAGGCTTCACCGCCTTGGGTGATGCCGGCCGCGCGACGTGCGTTGGCCGAGCATGCGCTGGAAGTCACCGATGTCGCCGCCAGCGGTCCCGGCGGGCGGCTGCTGAAGGAAG
>DASVHB010000263.1:0-5450 GCA_036379195.1 Pirellulales bacterium | reverse complement strand
GCAGCCCGGCCGATCTGGCCAAGGACTTGGGAACGACCATCGCTACCGGCGTCAACGGCGAAACGCTCGGCATCACGTACGCCAGCAGCGGCGACACGGCCACGGCCAATGTCGGCAGTTATGCGATCACTGGCACACTCTCGGCTGGCAGCGGCGCGTTGTCGAACTACACGGTAACGTTGAACAACGGCACGTTGACGGTCGATCCCTACGCCTTCAGCTACACGATCGGCAACGACCTGCAGGTCGAGGGTTTTCCGGCAAACCTCGCGGCTGACCTGCCGGCGACGATTTCGGGCGTCAACGGCGAGACGTTAAACATCGCCTATGCCAGCGCCGGCGATACGGCGACGGCGGCGCCGGGGGCATATCCCATCACCGGCACGCTTTCGAGCGGCACGGGCAGGCTGTCGAACTACAGCGTAACGCTGAACCCCGGCACGCTCACGGTCGCGGGACCGGGGGCCACGGCCATCGGCGATGTGCTCTACCTGATCGGCGGCAACACCAACGATCATGTCGATGTGAGTCCCGTTGGCGCGAGCGGCACCGGCTCCAGCGGAATTCAACTCGATGCCAGCTTGAACGGCGTCCGCATTCACGACCGGGTTTACAGCCAGTCGTTCAAGACCATTTATGTGGTGGGCTTTGGCGGCAACGACCACATCGACTTCGCCCCCAGCTTGACGATTCCCACCGTGGTCCGCGAGGGCGACGGCAACGACCAGGTGTGGCTGGGCAACGGCAACAACACCGTGACGGTCGGCAATGGCAACGACGACATCCGCGTGGGCGACGGCAACAACGTCATTGTGGCCGGCAACGGCAACGACACCATCCAAGCCGGCGACGGCGACAACTTGATCGTCGGCGGGATGGGCCATTCGGATCTCCGCGTTGGCAACGGCAACAACATCCTGATCGACGGCAGCGTCTCGCAATCGGCCGATCAGCTTTGGTCGGTGCTCGACGAGTGGATCGCGGGCGACACGCAGGACGTTCATTCCGATCTGGCCGCTCACGTCACTTACAACACGACGCAGGCCAATCGCTTGCAGGCCGGTACGGGCCGTGATTGGTTCTGGGAGACCTACGCCAAAGACCGCGTGAACATCAAGCCCGGCGATTTGCTCAATTAACCGCCGAGCCAACAAGAACGTCCAAAGTAGCAGGCACGCTCCGCCGTGCCGTTGCCGCGTCGTGAAAGACGCCACCACTGAATTGAGTCCCGCGCTCCGATCCACGTCGCGCGAAAACTCGACGTCGACCGGCTTAAGGCGACGCCACGGCGGAGCGTGCCTGCTACTTTGACTCCGCTTCTCAGGGCGTTTATCTTGGCGGCGTTTGCTCGGTTCGCCACGAAAGGCACAACCATGTGTTTTGAGTTGTTTGATCCGCGCGGAGAATTGACGATCCGTGAAGGGACGCTCCCGCACTGGTATCAGCCCGGCGTGACCTACTTCGTCACTTTCCGCACCGACGATTCCGTGCCGCAACCGCTGCTGCGTTCGTGGCACAAGCGACGCGATGTCTGGCTCGCGCGCCACGGCATCGATCCTCACCAGCCCAACTGGAAAGCGGCGCTGCGAGAGAGCGCCGCGCTGGAGAACGAATACCACGGCACGTTCACGCGCGAATTCATGAATTACCTCGATCGTGGCTATGGCGCTTGTGTGCTGCGCAGCGCGGCGCTGGCGGAAATCGTGGGGCAAAGCCTGCGGCACTTTGATGGAGACCGCTACCATTTGGGCGATTTCGTCGTGATGCCGAATCACGTACATCTGCTAACCTGCCTCATCGGAGCGACCGAAATCGAGGCGCAGTGCCGGTCTTGGAAGACGTTTACGGCAGGCAAGATCAACAAGTTGCTCGGGCGCAATGGCCGTTTTTGGCAAGAAGAGAGCTTCGATCACCTGGTGCGGAGCGTCGAACAGTTCGAGCACTTGCAGCGGTATATCGCCGCCAATCCCATCCGCGCCGGCCTTTCGCCCGGTGAATACCTGGCATACGCAAAGTAGCAGGCACGCTCCGCCGTGCCGTTGCCGCGTCGTGAAAGACGCCACCACTGAATCGAGCCCGGCGCCCCGATTCGCGTCGCGCGAAAACTCGACGTCGATCGGCTTAAGGCGACGGCACGGCGGAGCGTGCCTGCTACTATGCGGCAGCCCGCGCTAGCGAGCATGTTAGGTCGCGCCGTCATCCGCTGACCTCCGCCGGTTACGACAATCCCTCGGCGCGGCGACCGCGAACTCAATCGGCGCTCGGCCGCACGTGGCCCCAGGCGGCGTAGAGCGGCGGCACCAGGAAAAGATTTAATAACGTCGACGTGATCAGCCCGCCCAAGATCACCACGGCCATCGGGTATTCGATTTCATGGCCGGGCAAATTGCCGCGCACAATCAAAGGCACCAAGGCCAGGCCGGTGGCCAGCGTGGTCATCAGAATTGGCGCCAGACGCTCCTCCGAGCCGCGGGCCACTAGCTCCGGCCCGAAAGGTTCGCCCTCGACCAATTCCAAGTGCCGGTAGTGGCTCACCAGCATGATGCCGTTGCGCGCGGCGATGCCCAACACGGTGACAAAGCCCACCAGCGAACCGAGCGAAAGCACGCCCGTGTCGAGCCAGGCCCCAAACACTCCGCCCACCAAGGCGAAGGGAATGGTCAACGCCACCAGCAGCGTCAGCCGCCAGGAATTGAAATCGACATAGAGCAGCAGCAAAATGCCCGCCAGCGATAGCGCCGCCAACATGAACAATCGCTGCCGCGACTCTTCACGGGCGGCATACTCGCCTTGAAATTCGGGATGATAGCCGCGCTCGAACTCCATGGCCGAGACGCGCTCTTTGATTTCCCGAGCGACCGACCCCAGATCGCGGCCCTGCACGTTGCAGGTGACGTCGATCTTGCGCGAGGCGGCTTCGCGCATGATCTCATTGGGGGCCGGCACAATCTCGACATTGGCCACGTCGCCCAGCAGCACGTATCCTCCCGCCGCCATACCCGTCGTTGGCGGTGGCGGCACCGGCGAGGCCAGCACGCCCGGCGAACCGTTGCCGCCGGCCGGCGCCGCGGGCGGGGGCTTGGTCGTCCCGCGCGGCAGGTCGATCGGCAGGCGACGCAAAGCCGACAGATCGCTGCGCACGCTGGGCACGCCCCACACCATCACCGGCACGCTCTTTTCGCCGTAGTACACCTCGCCCACGATGGTGCCGCGGATGAACGTTTGCACGGCGTGGCGCACTTGCCCGGCGGTCAGGCCGAACCGGGCGGCGGTTTCCGGGCGCAGCTCGACTTGAATCTGCGGCACCAGCGTTTGCTGCTCGACGTGCGGCGTGTGTACGCCGTCGATCTGGCTGATGACATTAAACACCTCTCCAGCCTTGGCGCGGAGCTTGTCCAGGTCGGGACCAAAAATGCGAACGACGATCGTGGCCTTGGCGCCGGTGAGTACTTCTTTGATCCGCTCTTTCAAATAGGTGAGCACGTCGCGGTACAGCCCCGGATATCCCTCGACCACGTTTTGCACGTTGTGCATGGTTTCGTCGAGATCCATGTCCGGATCGACGCTGATCCATAGCTCGGTGAAGTTCGGGCCCACCACTTCATCGGCCACTTCGGCGCGGCCGATGTGCGAGCCGAAATTCTTGACGCCCGGCACCTGCCGCAGCTCTTTGCTGACGCGGATGGTGAGCCGCGTCATGGCGTCGAGCGAGGTGCCCGGCTTTTCGACCCAGTGCATCAGGAAATCGGTCTCTTTGAAGTTGGGCAAAAACTCTTCTCCCAAGCCTTTGACCACAAAACCGGTGACGCCGAACGTGATCAGCAGCACGGCCACCGCCGCCAACGGACGATGCAGAAACCACGGCAGCATCCGGGCGTAGACCGCTTTCAGCCAGCGGGTGAGCGGCGGCTCGCGGCGCCGCGCCGGTGCGCCGGGCAGCAGCATCAGCGACATGGCCGGCGTCACGGTCAACGCCACCAATAGCGAGGCCAGAATGGCCAGAATATAGGCCATGCCCAACGGGCGGAAGAACGACCCCGACACGCCTTCCAAGAACAGCACCGGCACAAACACCAGCGTTACGATCAGGCTGGCGTAAACCACGGCGCTGCGCACTTCGAGCGAGGCGGCCAGCACCACTTCATACGCCGGCCGCGGGTGGTCGCTCTGCCGGTTGAGCTTCAGCCGCCGCAGAATGTTTTCGACGTCGATGATGGCGTCGTCCACCACTTCGCCCAGGGCGATCACCAGCCCGGCGATGACCATGGTGTTGAGCGTGGCGCCGCTGGCCTGCAGCACCACCGCGGCGGCCACCAGCGACAGCGGAATGGCCGTCAGGCTGATGAGCGACGTGCGCCAGTCGAACAAAAACGCCACCAAGATGACGATCACCAGCAAGCAACCCAGCAGCATGGCGTGCGAAAGATTGGTGAGCGACCGCTCGATGAACGTGGCGGGGCGAAAGATTTTGGAGTCGATGTCGACGTCGTTCAGGCCGGGCCGCAGGGCGTCGAGCGCGGCCTCGACTTTGCGCGTGACGCTGAGCGTGTTGCCCCAGGGTTGTTTTTCGACAATCAACAGCAAGCCCGGCCCGTCGTTAATCACGGCGTCGCCGATGGGCGCGGGAAAACCTTCGACAATGTCGGCCACGTCGCCCAGCCGCAGCGGGGCGCCCGCGCGGTAATCGACCACGGTGGCGGCCAGGTCGTCGGCCTTGAGCACGCCGGTCAACTGCCGCACCGCCAAGCGTTGGTTGGGCGTGTCGATAAATCCGCCTCCGGCCTGCACCACCGCGTCGCCCGCCGCGCGTTCGACCGCGGTCAGTGTGACTTGATGTTCTCGCAGCCGCTCGGGATCGACCAACACCTGGAACTGGCGGTCGCGCTGGCCCCAGATGGCCACATTGGCCACGCCCTCGACCGCTCGCAGCCGCGGGCGAATGGTCCAGCGGGCCAACTCGGTCAGTTCCATCTGCGAAAGCTTTTTCGAGCTGACGCCGATTTTCATCACGCGGCTGGTCGACGACAGCGGCGACAGCATGACCGGCGGGCGAGCGACGGCGGGCAGCCGCGCGGCCTCGATCGTCAGACGCTCTTGCACCAATTGCCGCGAGCGAATCAGGTCGCTGCCCGGCTGAAGAATCAGCTTGATCGACGACAGCCCCAGCACCGACTTCGAGCGAATGGCCGAAAGAAACGGGATGCCGTTGAGCGCGTTTTCCAGCGGCATGGTGACCAGGCTTTCGACCTCTTCGGTCGAGAGTCCCGGCGCTTCGGTCTGGATTTCGACCAACGGCGGCGCGAACTCGGGAAACACGTCGAGCGGCGCGTGCTCGAGCTGCCGCACGCCGTAGACCATGAGCACCATCGAGAGTGCCAGCACGGCGACGCGAAGTTTGAGCGAGGTTCCGACGAGCCAGGACATTGGGAGGGGCTGGTGGCTGGGGGCTG
>DASVHB010000262.1:0-5460 GCA_036379195.1 Pirellulales bacterium | reverse complement strand
GGGCAACCCCGTGCCTGGACACGAAAACTATTACTTCGCCTGCAAGTGCGCCGCGGCGTCGAACGTGCGATTTGTCGAGGCCGTCGCTCACCGCGACCCGTTGCTGGCCAGCGCCTATGCCGCCTGCGGCTGCCTGGTTTTGGCCAGTTGGTATGAGACGCCCGGCCTGGTGGCGTTGGAGGCGGCGATGTCGGGCGCACCCCTGGTGCTGCCGGTCGTCGGCAGCGCGCGCGAATACTTTGGCGATCTGGCAGGCTATGTATCGCCCGACGAGCCGCGGAAAATTCGCGAGGCGGTGCTGGCGGCGATGACGCGGGGGCGCTCGCCGCAGCTCGCCGCGCTGGTGCAAAATCATTTTTCCTGGCGGACTGCCGCTGTGGCCACGCGGGGGGCGTATGAAGAGATTCTTTAACGCTCGCACATCGGTCTTGCGGCAACCCCTGCCCACCGGGCGCTATCGCTACGTACGGCGCCGCTGGCGGTTGCTCTTCACCATCGTCGATGGCGTCGGCGAATTGCTGGCTGCTTGGAAATCGCGACTTGCCCGCCTCCGGGTACCGGCAGAGCGCAGCGTCGAACCGGTACGCTCGATCTTGCTGGTGCAACTAGATCATCTGGGCGACGCGCTGTTGACCGCGGCGGTTTTGCCCGACCTGCGACGGCGCTTTCCCAAGTCGCGCATCGAGGTGCTTGGTACGCCGTGGAACCGCGAGGTTTTTGAAGCGGCGCCCGAGGTCGATCGCGTTCATCTCTCCAAGTGGAATCGTTTCGCCGGCGGCTGGCGGCCCGGCTGGTTGTTGGCCACCTTGGCATGGGGCTGGCGACTGCGGGGACGGTTCGACGTGGCGATCGACGTGCGCGGCGAGTTCCCCCAAGCCGCGCTCGTCTGGCTGAGCGGCGCGCGGCGGCGCGTGGGGTGGGACTGCGGCGGCGGGGGATTCTTGTTGACCGACCATGCTGAGTTTGTGCCTGGCCGGCCCGAGATCGAATCGCGCTTAACCTTGCTCGCCTTGCTGGGTGTGCAGCCTGGCCGCCGGCTGTTGCAAAAGCGGCCGTGGTTCGACCCGGGCGACGATGCGCGCTCGCGAATGATCCATCGGCTGCGCGAAGTTGACGAGCATCGCCGTTTACTCATCGTGCTCCATATCGGTGGCGGAAGTCAGGCCAAGCGTTGGCCGGCGGCGCACTGGCAAGAGCTGCTGGGGCGCATCACCGCCGAGTACGACGCGGCGATCGTCCTCGTCGGTTCAAGATCGGAGCGGCACTGGGCACGCGCGATCACCGCTGGGCACCCTTGGCCGGGCGTCACCGATTGGACCGGCCAACTGAGCCTGCGCGAAACGGCGGCGCTCACCGAGCGCGCCGACGTATTGATCGGTCCCGATTCTGGCCCTGCGCATCTGGCGGCCGCGATTGGCGCCGCGGCGATCGTGCTCTTCAGCGGCACCAACCGCGTGCGGCAATGGCGGCCCTGGGGCCGGCGGGTGGCAGTCGTGCGAAACCACACCATCTGCTCGCCCTGCCATCGACGAACCTGTCCCCTGGCCGATCATCCCTGCATGAATGGATTGACGCCCGAGGCCGTCATGCGGCAACTGCGGCGGGTGTTGGCAAGTTCGGTCGTCGCCGATGCGGGGGCGCCGTTGACTCGCGCCATCGCTGGCCTTCACGCCGACCTACCCCAGCCAGCCCGGATGATTCACCTGCCGACACTAACCCGCAGTGCAAGCGAGGATCGTCAATGAACTCGCCTCGCTTGCGCTTCGGGTCGATGTATGAGTACCTTGGGACGCATGCCACGGGGCTGGTGAATCATACGGGCTACCACGAGAATCGCCCGCGCTAACCTTCAGGCAAGGATGATCATGATTGCACCTCTGAAAACCGAACCGGACGAACGCTCGTTCTCGACGCGGCGGCGGCTGCGCGCGGCGCGGCGCGTGATCGCCACGATGCTGTTGACCGAAGGCGCCGACCAGCCATCGCCCGTCGCTCGCTGGAAGGCGTGGTTGTTGGTGGCCTGGGCCGTGCTGGCCGTCGCGATCTATGCGGTGTTGATGTCGGGCGTGGCCGAGCGCTTCGGGATATGGTGAAAATCAAAACCGGTAATCCCGAGATTGACCGCGCGAAGTATCACCTTCAAAGCTCATGCTGGCTTCGTTTCTCTCGCTGCTCACTTTGGTCACGATCGCGGCGGCCGCCTTTGGCTTGGGCCGGCCGCTCGTGCGGGCGCTTGGCGTCGCGGAAGAAGACGCCCTGACCACTGGGGTGTTCAGCGTGGGCGCCGGCCTGATTGCGGCGGGCGTCGGCCTGGCCGCGTTGGGCTTTGCTGGCCTGCTTTACAAAAGCGTCATCGGCGTGCTTAGTTTGGCGGCGGCGTTCTATGGCGTCGCCCAGCTTGGTCAAGCTTGCCGCGCCCGATATCAAACCGCAAAAACCCTCGAACCGCCGGGCGCGGTTGCGCCGTGCGCGCCGCCCCGTGCCGCGGTTCGCCAGGCTCTGTTCTGGTTGGCGGCCACTGCCGCGGCGGGGTCGTTGATCGCCGCGCTGGCGCCGCCCACGGCCGGCGATGCGCTGTGCTACCACTTGGAGTTGCCGAAGCGGTTTCTGCTAGAGCACACGCTGGTCTTTTTGCCCGACAGCGACAACTCGACTTTTCCGCTGATGGCCGAGCTCTGGTATCTGTGGGCCTTGGCTCTGGACGGACCCGTGGCGGCGCAACTGGTGCACTGGGGGCTGGGCCTGTTGCTGGCGCTGGCCAGCGCGGTGCTTGCCACGCCGCTGCTCGGCCGCCGCTGGGCATGGTGCGTCGCCGCGACGGTGCTACTGACGCCCCTGGTCAGCAATCAGATGACGGCGCCGTTGAACGACGTGGCCGTGGCGGTCATGGCCACGCTGGCGCTGTCCGCCTGGTGGCGGGCGGTGTTCGACCACGAAACGACTCGCTATGATTTGCTGGCGGGCTGGTTTGCCGGCGGCGCCCTGGCGATCAAGTATGTTGCGATGCTTTACCTCGCCGCCACGGCCGTGGTGACGCTGATGGCCATAGCTCGCCGCGGACCAACGCGCGCCGTCATCATGGGCGGGTGCGGCGCCGCCCTCGTCGCGGCCTGTGTCTGCGGCCCCTGGTATCTGCGCGCGGCCTGGCACACCGGAAATCCGGTTTATCCGTTCTTCAACGACGTCCTTTCTGGCGCGCAGCCGACCGCGCTGTTTGCAGAGCCAGGCACGGCTGCATCCCCACGCCACCTGCCGCTCTCGGGGCGCCCGGTCTTGGCTGCTCCCCACTTGGCCGTCGCCTGCGCGCTCAGTCCGTGGCAAATTACCATGCATCCCGAGCGCTTCGGTGGACGCGGACATCAGTTGGGCATTCTCTTTCTTGCCACCTTGCCGGGGTTGCTGTTCTGCCGGCGGCTGCGCGGCCTGCGATTCTTTCTTTCCATCAGCCTGCTGTATTTCGTCGCCTGGTATGGGTTGCGACCGAACGTGCGATTCCTGCTGCCAATCTTGCCGTTGCTGTGCACCGGCGTGGTTTGGGTTTGGATGGAATGGCGCCGGCTGCCTGCCGGCCCGCGCCGGTGCTTGGGGTGCCTGACGGCGGCGATTCTGCTGGTGGGCGCGGCGATTGCGCCGCTGCGAGCGCGCGATCGTTGGCCGGTGGCCTTGGGCATCGAAACGCGCGACGCTTACCTCTTGCGATGTGAGCCAAGCTATCGGGCCGCGGCTTGGGCCAACGCGTTGCTCGCGCCCGACGACTGCATATTAAGCCAAGAGCAGCGCGGGTTTTATTTCAACACGCGGTTGGCGCGCGAGAACGTATTTCGCCGCCGCACGCAATACGACCGGCGATTAGCCTCGCCGGGGCTGCTGAGCCAGACGCTGCGGGGCGCCGGCTTCACCCACTTGCTGTTGGCCGAAGCAGTGAGCGGACCCGTCCACTACAACGCGACGCTCAGTCGCTTGGCCGACCAGGCAAGCTCGGTCCGGCCCGATACGCTCGAGTGCCTGGCGGAGTGTGAGGTCGTAGACAACGAAGGTTCGGTGCGCCGTTATCGTCTCATCGCGCTGCGCTGATCGACCCGGTATCTGGCCGAACAATTCGCTCGGCGGTCAGACATTCGCAATTGCTTCGGCAGATTTTTGGCCGCCGCTCTCAAAAACGCAAACGGAGTTACCTGCGAAGGTTGCGCCGGTCTCCGCCCTGGTCGGCCCCGGTCGCGGCTCGCCTCCGCCTCAGCTTTGGCCCATCGCTTGCGTTTGAGTGCCACCGGCTTGCGACAAGCCATTTGCTTCAACACAAACTCGCAAAGGATACCTAAAGGAGCAGAGCCATGCATACTCGGAACATCCATCGACCCACCGCGAAGACCCTGGCCTTCGAATCTCTGGAACATCGGGCGCTATTGTCGGCCGACGTAGCCGCCAACGCGGCCAGTGCCGCTGCCGCTGCGCAGTCGGGACAGGCCGCGGGCGCGGCGCAGCCGGTGTTCTTTCCCGGCAACTCGTTCAGCGAGGGCGCCACGGCGAGCGGCGGCGGGGCGACCAATGTGGCCAACGGCGCCGGCAACGAGGTCTTCATTCCACGCAGTGAGTTCAGCGAGACTATGAGCCAAGGCGGCGCCGGCGGCAGCGTGGGCGCCGGAGCAGGCACCACGGCGGCCGCCGGGGCCACGAACACCAACAACACGACCGCCAGTGGATCGCTGACTAGCAGCACTGGCGGTTTGCAGACCGGCGCCAGCGGCAGCCTTGGCACCAGCGGAGTCGAGAGCACGAATAATCTCGGCAATGGCACTGGCACCAATGGCCAGTTCGGTCTGCAAACCGGCGTGAACACTACGGCCAACGGGCAGGTGACCGGCTCGGGCGTGAACACCAGCTTCGGCAGTCAGAACCCAGGTGACGCGAGCACGGGTGCGCCGGGCACAGTGTTTAACCCCGGCGTCGGACTCGATACGCGCCCTGGCGATCAGAACCCCGGCGACGCAGGCTTCGGCGCGCCGGGTACGTCGTTCAATCCGACGGGAATTCCCACCAGCCAGGCCGGAGCGGGCGGCAATGGCACCGCGGCCGTCAATACTCAAGCCACCGACGCAACCTTTGGCGCCGCCGACACCG
This sequence comes from Pirellulales bacterium, assembly GCA_036379195.1. Taxonomy (GTDB): domain Bacteria; phylum Planctomycetota; class Planctomycetia; order Pirellulales; family JAICIG01; genus JAICLL01. The sequence continues at coordinate 342 of DASVHB010000262.1, read as the reverse complement.
CCGCGTTCGATCCCGCGCTGGTGCAGTATGAAATGGAGAACGCCCGGATGCATCCCGTTCAATAGCCGCCACGCAGCGGAGCTCATTCCGCTATTTGCAGGCCTGCAAAAAGGCGAGCAGGTCGGCAAGTTGTTGCGGCGTGATCTGCTGGTCAAGGCCCTGCGGCATGATCGAAACTTTGCTCGGCTGCACCTCTTCAATGTGGTCGCGTGCGATTCGAATCTGTTCCGTGGGGCTTTTGACCAGCACCATTTCATCGGGGGCGTCTTTGGCCAGCAGTCCATTTTCGACGCGGCCTTCGTCGGTGGTCACGGTCACGGGTTCATAGCTTCTCACCAGGCT